>NZ_JALY01000077.1:0-4098 GCF_002924615.1 Petrotoga halophila DSM 16923
ACAACCATATAAAAGCTAAAAAAAGTGGTTATGATGGAATTTTGGGAAATTCATGGTGGGCTGAGCCAAGAATAAAAGAAGGCAAATTCAAAAAATTTATCTCAGAAATAGCACCGAAACTATCTTTACCTACATTTGCTACTGCAGAAACACCAGATACCCCAAGAGCGGTTACAAGAGAAGGTAAAGAAACTTTCTCAAAATTAACAGCGGTGGTAAATACTTTCATGCCAAACGGAATAACATTCATAAACTCTGGATATGAGCTTTTTGAACCTCAACCTATGAACACAGGCCTAGATGTAGAAGATCCCGTGGAAGAAAGATTTAAAAATTTACCTTCAACAGATCAATTTTATGGCAAACTTGCATTCTTTGATTGGTATGTCCTACACTGGGATACAGACCATCATATGGTGAAATTACTATCCTTATTAGGCACACTAAAAGAGGAAGTCAAAGATCTTTTGAAAAATCCTAACAATTACCGTTTTATTGATTTTTCTGATGATGCAAGTGCAATGTTTTGGTGGAACGGAGAAAAAGGAGTTGTCATACCTATCAATACCAACTTTCAAAATCCGTACTTCTTTGATATAGACCTTGGATATTATACCTGGAAAAGTGATCATAATATTCAAACAAAGTTGGAAAATTACAGAAGAGGAGAAAGCTCTTGGAATGTTCAGGATGCACATTTAAGAGTAACAATCAATCCAGGAGAAGCCAGAGTGTTCTTCATACATTAAAAAGGGCATTTAGCCCTTTTTTATTTTAATTTTGGAAAGTTAAACTTGTCTACTTCTTGCTTTTTTATAAATTTTCTAAACTTTTTCTTTGCTTCCTTCATCAGCTCTTCTTGAACTATAAACAATTTCGACTTTTTCCCCGTTGGTCTTTTATACTCTCCATTCGGTTGTAACTCTCTTGCTTTGAAATTATCTTTTAAATAAAGGTTCAATACATCTATCAATCGTTGCTTCAAATCTTCCTGCTCTATTGGTATCAAAGATTCAACCCTTCTATCCAGATTTCGAGGCATTAAATCGGCACTTGATATAAATAATTTAGGTAATCCGTTATTTTCAAAATAATATATTCTACTATGTTCTAAATACCTTCCTACGATACTTCTAACCGTTATGCCTTCACTAACACCTTTTATCCCTACTTTTAAAGCACATATCCCTCTAACGATTAAGTTAACCTTCACACCAGCCATGGATGCCTTATACAAGGCTTTTATTATAGATACATCTAGCAAGGAATTCACTTTTATTATTATTTTCCCTTTTCCACCTTTTTTAACTACATCTATTTCATTATCAATCCAGCGTAAAAAAGTTTCCCTCAAACTTGTAGGGGCAACTCCCAATTTTTTCCATGTTGGAGGTTTTGAATAACCCGTTAAGATGTTGAACAGTGCTGATACATCTTGAGCATAACTTTCCTTACAAGTAAAAAAATCTATATCTTCATATAATTTTGCAGTTATGTAATTGTAATTCCCTGTACTCATATGAACGTATCTCCTGATCCCACTTTCTTCTCTTCTAACAATCAACAATAGTTTTGCATGTACTTTTAATCCAACAAGCCCATAAACAACGTGGCAACCCGCTTTTTCCAACTCCTTAGCCCATTGGATATTATTTTCTTCATCAAATCTGGCTTTGACTTCTACCACAACGGTAACTTGCTTGCCGTTCTCTGCTGCTTTAATAAGATAATCTATGATTGGAGATGTTTTCCCAACTCGGTACAAAGTTTGTTTGATTGCCAACACTTGAGGATCTTCTGCCGCCTGCCTTAAAAAATCTATCACATGCTCAAAAGACTCATAAGGGCGGTGTAAAAGAACATCTTTTTCCCTAATTACCTTAAAGATATCCTCCTTGCCATAAAAGCTTGGGGAAGGTTGGGGAGAATAATACTCAAATTTTAAATGCTCATACCCTTCTAAATTAGCAATTTCCATAAGAGAACTCAAATCTAAAAGATTGGAAATCTCATAAATATTATCACTTCTTAAACTTAGCGCATTTACAAGGAAATCCCTCAGGTTCTTTCCCATATTTTTGGATATTTCTAATTTGACAGGAAAACCTGTTTTTCTTTCTTTAAGTGAACTTTCTATCTCAATTAACAAATCTCTAGCATCATCTTCGTCAATAGAAAGGTCTCCATCACGTGTGATTCTAAACTCAGAAATCTCAATTACTTTGTATCCGCTAAAAAATAAATCAGAATGCATTTTTAAAAGATCTTCAGTTAAAAATAAACATGTGCCATCCGTGCAGGGAATATTTATAAATCTTGGAAAAATCGTCGGTAAGGGTATAAAGGCAAATAACCTTTCCCCTTTTTCATCTTCTAACTCCACACCTAGATTTATGCCGCTACCAGGTAATATCGGAAATGGTCTACTTTGATCGACAGCCATGGGAGTTACTACGGGAAAAACCGTCGTTTGAAAATAATTATCTAAAAACTCTTTTTTTTCTTCATCAATCTCATTAACTTTGAGAACTTTGATGTTCTCCTTTCCTAAAGAAGGTAGTAGCTCACTTTCTAAACATTTATATTGCATTTCCACCATTTCATGGGTTTTTTGTGAGATCTTCATTAATTGATCTCTAGGAGTTAAGCCAGAAATATCCATTCCACCGAAACCAGCTTGAAGTTGTTCTTCCAAGCCAGCTACCCTTATCATGAAAAACTCTTCAAGATTGGATGAGGTTATGGAAAGAAATTTGACTCTTTCTAAAAGAGGATTTGCTGCATCATAAGCCTCTTCTAACACTCTAAAATTAAAGTCCAACCAACTTAGCTCTCTATTATTATAATATTTGTAATCGTTCAAATCTATTTTCTTTTCTTTAGTTTTGTTGCTACTAGTTTTTGCCATAAAATCTCATCCCTTTATACTTTTTTCAATAACTCTGGAAGTATTCCAAAAACTTCCAAAAAGAAATTATCCTTCCTTTTCAATGCCCACTCTTCTAACAAAGTTTCCTTTGGTGTATGAGTAGTTATAATCAGATGATTACCCTCTAAATTAACTTCAATATCTCCCAATTTGCTCTCATGAGCGACGTCTAAGGCATCTGCAAGCCTCAATATGGCAAGCATCTTTGTTATCAAAATCTTATCCGGTATGTTTTCCAATTGTGATGAATAATCATCAATCTCCAAATCTTGAGCGCTGTGGAAGTAAGCGATCCTTGATACAATGTCTAACTCTCTAGAAGTTAAACCTATGATCTCTGAGCCTTTAATTATGTTATACGAATGCAAATAATGTTTCTTAATATTTACATATTTTCCAATATCGTGTAAAATAGCAGCCACTTGCAAAAGGAGTCTATGTCTTTTGCTTAACTGATGGATCGGTTCTAAAACATCAAATAATTTTATCGCATATTTTTCTACCGTTTGACTGTGAGTCTCCTCATAGAAATATCTTTTACCTATATTTCTAGAAGAGATAATTGTACTCTTTTCCAATAAATTAAAAAATCTTCTATATTTTCTGCTCAACAACCGTTGAAATAACAAGCTCCTACTTAAATTAACCTTCGGAAAAACTAAAATATTTTCAGCTCCTGATACTTCTAAAAGTAATCGATAAAAAGCTAAAGCTGATAACAAAGAATTCGCTTTACTTTCAGAAATATCGTATTCTCTAGATAATTCGGTGGCATTCTTTGATTTCAAATTCTGAAAAAGTTTATCGAACTCCTCTTGGGGAATGTTTAATACTTCTTCTTCATTTTTTCCCAAAAGTCCAGCTAAAAACTCAATTTCATTGCCACAAGTTACAAAGGTTTTGATCTTTTTATTAATAAGCCAAACCTTTATAGGCTGATAAAATGTGTTTAAATACTCTCTGATTAAATTACTATAGTGTAATGTGTTTTCTTCCAAATCTCTGAGCATCTCTGAAACTTTAACAGAACCTATTTTTATATTTTGAGAACTATCAATCAAACCCTTAGAATACGTTGCTAAACCCATGCTTCCCGTTCCTATGTAAACAAATAAAACATCATCCCTTTTGTACTTTTTATATTTTTCAAAGTTCCTTATCAATTCCAT
>NZ_JALY01000140.1:0-17354 GCF_002924615.1 Petrotoga halophila DSM 16923
CTATCTTTTTTATTGGATCTAGTTCTACTAGTTCATGTTCCACTTTCCTTAGCAAATTGCTCTTTTCGAGCTTTTTCAATATTTCTTTCTTTTTCTTTTCTATTTCAGAAGCACCTAAAGGTATTATTGATGAACCTGATACTACATACTTAGCTTCTCTTTTCCAAAAGTTAACAATGCCCTGAAACTTCCACCTTTTATTGAGGAGCTCTTTTTCGCTGTCAATTCTGCAATGTTTAAAAACATATGGAACAGCAGATTGGCTGAAAATAATAGTTATTGAATAATTTGAACTTCTCACTCTTTGAGAAAGTTCAACGTAGAGGTCCCCTCTTTTACTGTACTTTGCATGAGTAACATCACCAATAACCTCGATCTCTTGTCTGTAAAGAGGAGAACTGCTGAAGATACTGTTCAAATATTCTATCAACTCTTGTATACTTTCAAACTTGAATTCTTCTTGTTGGGGAAATAACAACGGTGAGCTCTCCTTTCACTTGATCTTTGGATCCGAAAAATTTTATCCCTTCAGAAATCTTCCCTTTAAAAAATTCTTGATAAAGCTTCGTCATTTCTCGGGCAACGAGTACATCTATATCTCCAAAATTTTCCAAAATCTCTTGTAAAGTTTTTTTTATTCTATTTGGAGATTCAAAAAAAACAATTGGATATTCGAACTCTTTTATCTCTCTCAAAAGTCTTCTCAATTTTTTATCCCGAGGTAAAAAACCTAAGAACAAAAACTTCGAAGCAGGGAATCCACTCACAGCTAAAGCAGAAGTTAAGGCAGAAGGTCCTGGCACCACATCTATTGGAATCCCTTTTTCCCAACATTTTTGTACCAAGTTAAAACCGGGGTCAGCTAAAACAGGCATCCCCGCATCTGACACTAAGGCTGTTATATTATGACTTTCGATCAAAGATAGAACTGTGTCCATAATCTTTTCTGAGTTTGTCTCGTTGAAAGTGAATAACTCCTTTTTTCCAAGTTCAAAATGGTTTATCAATTTCAAGGTAACCCTCTTGTCCTCGGTGAGTATCAAGTCAGCTTCTTTCAACGTTTTTAAGGCTCTTAACGTAATATCTTCAAAATTACCAATGGGCGTGCCAACTAGAATCAATTTCCCCATTTTGATTTTTCACATCCTAACAATTTTATTTAAATCGCATTGATGTTCCCCTGCAAAGTCAGAATTGTTGTATCCATCTAAATAAGTTAAGTCTTCTAATTTCCAGAAAACGTCGCCTAAAAAATCCATCAAGAACTTTGTTAAATCAACCTTTTTTCCCTTTTCTTCTATTTCTAGAAGATACATTATCTCCGAAAATTCTTTTTTATACATTATACAATTATCGGGATTCAACAACTCGTCGACCACTATTTCCGGGTCTTTATTTAAAAGATACCTTTTTTTCATTACCATCCTTTGACTTTTTAGTTTATCAAAATCGATTTCCTCTTCTTTTATAAATCCTTCTTCTTCTTCTCTAAGCCCCTTTTTTATCTCCTTTTTAAGATTTGTAGTCCACACTTTTTCGCCCTTTTTAATTTCTAACCTTGTTCTCAATCCTTTTTTATCGTACCATTGAAGTATGAGCCATTCATCAAAGGCAAGTGAGACTAATTTTTTAAATATATATTTATCGGGAATTCTATACTTTCTCTCATTTTCATATTTCAATGCAATCTCCTCTTTACTTGACTTGTAATTATATATATAATTATACCATATCAACACCATTTTCTTTGAAAAACGCACAAAATCTTGGTAAATATCCTTGAAAAAGAATCTTTAGGTCACAAAAAAGAGAAATTTCATAAATATTTTACTTTTATGAAAATAATAAACTTGACAAAACCAAAATAACTCATTATAATTGACACGAATTTTATCAATGACCAACGTTCGGAAAATGGATGATAAATAATGGCTAAGGAGGTAAACAAATATGACAAAGGATGAGTTGTTCGAAAAAGTAAAAGAAATAATCGTAGATACATTGAGTGTCGACGAGGATGAAGTTACATTGGATGCCTCATTTACCGATGATTTAGATGCAGATTCTTTAGAGCTAGTGGATTTAACCATGGCTTTTGAGTCTGAATTCGGTGTAACAATAGAGGATGAAGAGTTAGAAAAAATCAAAACCGTTGAAAATGCGGTTAATTTATTAACTGAAAAATTGAACATTGACGATGAGGATTGATTCAATCACCAAAAGAGGGGAGCTTTCGCTCCCCCTTGTTTTTTAAAAAAAGGTCATTTTTTTCTTAAAAAAGAGGTGAAATAAAATAATGGCTAAAAAATATATTATAGTAACCGGTGGAGTACTCAGTGGGATAGGAAAAGGAGTCGTTTCTGCTTCGATAGGAAGGCTTTTAAAAGAACTGGAGTTAAAAGTCAATTCATTGAAAATAGATCCCTATCTAAATGTAGATGCAGGAACTATGAATCCCAATCAACATGGGGAAGTTTTTGTGACAGAAGATGGTTATGAAGCAGATCTAGATTTGGGCCATTACGAGAGATTTTTAGGGATAGAGATGAAAAGTTTCAACAATATGACAGCAGGTCAAGTGTATAAATATGTTATCGAAAAAGAAAGAGAAGGAAAGTATTTAGGCGCCACCGTTCAAATGGTACCTCACGTCACGGAAAGAATAAAAGAAAGGATCGAAGGGATAGATACAGAAGTCTTGCTCATTGAAATAGGGGGCACTGTTGGCGATATTGAAGGTGAAATATTTTTAGAGGCAGTAAGAGAGCTATCCTTTGAAAAAGGTCGAGAAAATTTTATGTTTATACATGTAACTTTTGTTCCTTATTTACATGTTACCAACGAGTTTAAAACTAAGCCAACTCAGCAATCCATTCAACTCTTGAGAAGGATAGGAATTCAACCAGATATGCTTTTGGTAAGAACGGAAAAAGAAATAGATGTTTCCAGTCTAGAAAAAGTAGCTTTGTTCGGAGGTGTTCCTTTAGAGTATGTCGTCAACCTTCCTGATTTAACCAACGTTTACGAAGTACCACAAATGCTCTACGAAAAGAATATTCATTCGCTTATTACCAGTAAATTGAATTTGGATGTATCAAAAGAAGTAGGGGAATTAAGTTGGAAATGTCCCAAAACATTTAAAAACCTAAAAATTGCTATGATTTGCAAGTATTTAGGTACCGATGATGCCTACAAGAGTATAATGGAAAGTGTTTTTTTAAGTGGCACTAAAAGGCCTGATCTAATTAACTCCGAAGAGTTAGAAGAGCTGAGTGAAGAGGAAATCAAAATACTTTTAAGTAAATATGAAGGTATAATTATCCCAGGTGGATTTGGAGCAAGAGGAATTGAAGGAAAGATAAAAGCTATAAAATATGCCCGTGAAAATAATATTCCTCTTCTAGGGATTTGTCTGGGTATGCAACTAATGGTGATAGAGTTCGCTAGAAATGTTTTTGGTTACAAAGAAGCTAATTCAACAGAGTTTGATGAAAATACTCCTTATCCTGTTATTGATTTAATGGAAGAACAAAAAAAGATGCTGAATTTAGGCGGTACCATGAGACTAGGAGCTCAAAAAATTGAAATACTTCCCAACACGAAACTTCACAAGATTTATGGAGAAAAAAATTCTATCTTTGAAAGACACAGACATCGTTATGAAGTTAATTACAAAGAATTCGACAAAATGTTTGAAAAAGGGAAAAATACTCCAAATAAACTTTCTATATCTGCCATTACGGATTTCGTTGAAGCAATTGAACTGAATTCTCATCCTTTTTATGTTGGCGTTCAATACCATCCGGAATTTAAAACAAAAGTTGGAGATCCTCATCCTATCTTCAAAGCATTTATTGAAGCGATTGAACAAAATAAGTGAAAAGGGGGAAAACAAATGACTTTTTATGAATTGTATTTACGTTCTTTTTATGATTCAAATGGTGACGGCCTGGGAGATTTACAGGGATTAAAACAAAAATTGGATTACCTTTGTGATTTGGGAATTGATCATGTCTGGTTGTTACCAATTATGAAATCTCCAGCCTTTCATGGTTATACAGTCTCCAATTTTTTCGAGGTTAACCCTGTTTATGGAGATTTAAAAGATTTAAGAGAGACCTTACAAGAGGGTCACAAGAAAGGTATTAAATTTATCCTTGATCTTCCTATTAATCACGTTGCAGTAACATCAGAATGGTTTCAACGCGCACTTAGGGGAGAAGAGCCCTACAAAAATTGGTTCATTTGGGCTAACGAGAAGGCTGATTTAGAAGAAAAAAGACATTGGGATGAAAATAAAATATGGCAGAAGATAGGTGACAGATATTTTTACGGCATCTTCGGTCCCGCCTCACCTGACCTTAATTTTGAAAGCAAAGAATTATGGGAAGAGATAAAAAGAATCTTTAAATTCTGGTTAGATAATGGTTTTGATGGCTTCAGATTGGATGCCGCAAAACATATTTTTGATTTTGACATTGAAGAGATGAGGTTCCATTACCAACATGAAAAAAATATCGAATTCTGGAAAGAGATGGTTAGCTATATAAAATCGATAAAAAATGATGCCTTAGTTATAAGTGAGGTGTGGGATGCACCGGAAATAGTAAGAAAGTACGAAGGAATATTCGATATAGGGTTCAACTTCCCGCTTGCAGAGGATTTAAAGATGACTTTAAAAAACGAGTCCCCTCAGGATCTTGTAAAAACATTGAAAAAATGTATGTCAGAGTATCTACCAAATGGTAAGGTCCTATCTATGTCAGGTAATTTCTTAACTAATCACGATATGACAAGGATTCTATCTGACTTAAAGGATGTAGGGAAAGTAAAGTTAGGTTTTTCAATTCTTTATACCCTTCCAGGGATTCCTTTCATCTATTATGGCGAGGAAACAGGAATGAAAGGTATCCCAGTTGATGTTAATTTTACCGAAGACAGTCAAGAACCATTTCATTGGTACGAAAATGGTTTTGGACCTGGTCAAACAGAATGGAAAGGGTATAAATTCAACCCTCCATATTCGGGTGAATCTGTTGAAGAACAGATAAACGAAAAAAATTCTATTTTAAATACCGTAAAAAATTTGATTAGATTTAGAAAGTCTAACCCCTGGATTGATGACTCACGGATTGAGATTTTGAATTTTGACCAAAATATGGTAAAATTAAGGTGTTATAGTCAATTAAATGAATTTATAGCTTATTATAACCTAAAATCTTCCAAATGCTCCGTTTTGCTCGAAAATGGAGAAGAATTACTGTCTATTGGAAATAATAAAGTAGCACAAGGTTATGTTGAACTTTCACCTTACGGTGTTTATTTAATGAAAAAAAGTTGAAGGGATTGTGGGGATTCATCAGAGAGGTGATACAAAAATGCTCAAAAAACGTTATTCAGCTATTATAATACTCTTAACGTTTTCATTGGCAGCGTTCTCTATATACCCCTATGTAAATGTTAACAGTCAAGAGGATGTCAAAGAAGATATAACGATTAAAACCGTTTTATTCGATTTTATTTCATCACAATACAAAGTAGCAGTGGGGAAAGATATGCCGCAAGATAGGTTGCAATTAATTGTTTCCTCCATTATGGAAGCCTCAAAAATCTTTGAAATATCTCCTTTGATGATAGCGGCAATAATAGATACCGAAACAAATTTCAAAAATATTATTGGCAGTTATGGAGAAGTAGGTTACATGCAACTCAGACCATCAACCGCACAGTTTGTTGTAAACAAATATTATGATCTTTTTGAAAGCTTGAATTATACCGAAACGAGTTTGGATTGGATTGAAGATAGACTTTTATTAGATCCCAGGTATAACATACTTGTTGGGACGGCTTATTTGAAGTATTTGATGGAAACTCACGGTGATACTTACAAAGCCATAGGTTGGTACAATGGTGGTGGAAATGATTATTACGCGAATAAAGTGGTTTATAAAATAAACAGAATTGCTATTAAATATCCGGTTATTTAAGAACACCATTTGATTTTTAATGAAAAAATTTTATTTGATTGACATTGTTGCAAAAATATGATAAAATCTTGTTAGTTAGTTTGAAAATTTGTCATAAACGGGGTAAATATAATGTCTAATCTTAAAACGGACATCAATTCAAAAACATTGTTTAATTTAAATATTCATCATCATACATGGCGTGGCCGAGTTAACACATGCCATGTATGTTGTTATTTGTAAATCACCGCATACAAGGCTAAACGTAATAACCGGTCACGAGAAATCGTGACCGGTTTTTTATTTTTTAAAATATAAAAGAAAGGGGTTTAAAATGAAAAAAGACATCTTCGCCGAATCTCAAAAATTATCAAATATAGTTAACAAAATCAGAAGTGTACTAATTAAACACGATTTTTATGAACTGTTTCCACCTTCCATAACAAAGTATTCTGAAAATTTAATAAAGGGTCTAAAATTTGCGGATGGAAGAAATTTTTACCTTTTGAAACCTGATGTGACTTCTTGGTTGATCGACATGGATAAAGTAGAAGAAAAAGAAAAAGTATTTTACATATCGGAAGTTTTAGATGAAAATTTATCCGGTGTTTGGCAGTTTGGATTTGAAATATTAAACGGAGAAGAAGTCAAAATCGAAGAAGAAATTCTGCGTTTAACCATTGAAATTCTTTCATTATTGGATATAAAAAATTTCTTTATAGACGTAAGTTCAATAAGGAGTTGGGAGAGAATTTTAAAAGCAGTTCCACAATACAGAGATAAAATTTTAAGGGCTGTTGAGCTGAGAAATTTCGAGATCATTGAAAACCTTCCATTGGATGAGGAAGTAAAACTCTCCATAGCAAATCTTTTCAATTACAGAGGAAAAGAAACAAACATTCCAAAATTAAACACAATAATTAAAAACATTAACGACCCCAGAATATACATAGACCTTGGAACAATGAAATACATGAATTACTATGAAGATGTTGTATTTGAAATCTATTCACCAGATAATGGTTACCTTTTAGGTAACGGTGGTCAATACAAGATAAACGGCAAATATTCGTGTGGAATGGCTTTAAATTTGGATATTATAGGAGAGATGATGAGATGACAACAATATCAACAGCATTGCCATCAGGAAGATTACTGGAAGACAGCAAAGACTTTTTAAAAAAGATAGGTATTAATGTTAAAGAACCTGCTAATAGAGAACTTATATCATATGAAAATGGTTATACCTTCTATTTTCCTAGAGCTTTTGATGTACCTGTATACGTAGAAAATGGAGTAGACATTGGGATATGCGGAAGTGACGTTGTCCTTGAGAGAAACAATGAAGTGTATATCCCATTAGAACTACCCTTTGGTAAATGTAGAATGAGCATCATCTTACCGGAAAACAGAGAAATATCTTTTCAAAAGATGGAAGGTTACAAAATAGCAACCAAATACCCTGAAATTACAAAAAATTTCTTTTCTGAAAAGGGTTTAAAAGTGAAAATACTCAAATTAAATGGAGCGGTAGAATTGGCAGCAAAAACCGGTATAGCGGATGCAATAGTAGATATTGTTGATACAGGAAACACGATAAAAGCAAACAATTTAAAAGAAGCATACAAGATAATGGATATCTCTGCGGTACTTTTGGTAAACAGGATAACCCAAAAGACTAAGTTCGATTTTATAAACGATTTAATAAATAAAGCAAAGAATTATAAAAACGGGGTGAAAGGGCACTAAAGCAAATCCCAAAGTTCCTAAAGTCTGTGCAAAAAATCGAAGGAGGGAAAAATAATGGAATTACAGAACTACGTTTCACAGATATTAAACGACATAAAAAACAACGGAATGCTTGCAGTAAAAAAGTATTCAAAACAGTTCGATAATTATGATGGTGATTTAGAATTAAAAGTTGAGGAATGGGATATCGACGAAGAAATCCCCGCGCAAGATAAAGAAATTATAGAAAAAACGATTCAAAGATTGGAGAATTACCATTTAAAACAAAAAACGGAAGATATTCTGTATTCCAATGAATACAACTCAACTTATGGACTGATTAATAGACCAATAAACAGGATAGGGATTTATGTCCCAGGTGGTAAACCTCTACCTTCGAGTTTGTTGATGGTCGCTATTCCCGCCAAGATTGCAGGTGTAAAAGAAATGTTGATCACTTCCTCTCCAAAAGATGGGGTAATAAACCCTTACATAATTTATATAGCAAAAAAGTTGGGGATAAAAGAAATTTACAAAATTGGTGGAATTCAAGCAATAGCCGCTATGACATACGGCATCGGTATAAAAAAAGTAGATAAAATATTTGGTCCCGGAAATCAATATGTGAATGAAGCAAAACGACAGGTGTTTGGAGAAGTTGGAATAGACAGCTTGGCAGGACCATCAGAAATCTGTGTGATAGCCGATGAGACAGCTAAACCAGAATACATTTTAAACGACTTACTCTCCCAACTTGAACATGGTTATGAATCTAAAGCTTTCTTGGTCACTACATCAAAAGAATTATACGAATATTGTGAAAGAGAAGGGATAGATAGATACCTTTTCAAAAGTATAGAAGATTGTGCAGCTAAAACCAACGAAATAGCACCTGAGCACTTAGAAATAATGACAAAAGATCCTGAATCAGTACTACCACTCATACAAAATGCTGGAGCTATTTATTTAGGTGATTACACACCTGTACCTGCAGCAGATTATTTCTTGGGAGTTAACCACGTACTGCCAACGGGTGGTGCGGCACGTTTCTCCTCCGTATTAAACCTATCAGATTTTACAAAAAAAATATCCGTTGCAAAAGTGAGTAAAGACGAGTTGTTAAAAGAGAGGTACTTAGGTATAAGAATGGCGGAAATCGAAGGTATGCACCAACACAAAAAATCTATGGAGGTGAGGAAATGAGAAGAAAAACTGACGAAACAGACATAGAAATAAATTATTCTAAAGAATTATTTATTGATACCGGAGATCCTGTGTTAAATCATTTATTGAAAACCCTATTCTACTACATGGAAAAGAATGTAATCATCAAGGCAAAGTTCGATCTTAATCACCATTTATGGGAAGATATGGGAATAACAATCGGCCAATTTTTAAAGAACGAAGTGGAAGGAAAGAAGATAAAAAGGTTTGGAACCTCCATCCTACCAATGGACGACGCCCTTATTCTCGTTTCCGTTGATATTTCAAGATCCTATACAAATATAGATATCAACATCAAAGATGCTGAAAAAGGTTTTGAATTAGGGAACTTCAAAGAATTAGTTCTAGGGTTATCAAGGTATTTACAATCAACTATCCATATAAAGCAAATAAATGGTGAAAACGCTCATCATATAATCGAAGCTTCTTTCAAGGCATTGGGTAGCGCTTTAAAAACTGCCCTTGAACCAAGTGACAAACACGAAAGCACAAATAGAGTTTACGAAGTATAGAGGTGGTATATATGCAGAAAATAGTCATATTAAATGGTGGGGTTGGTAACTTTTCAAACGTTCAAAAAGCTGTCGGAGGCATTATTAGCAATGAAATAAATGACATAAGAACCGCAGATAAAATCATACTACCCGGGGTAGGTTCTTTTGGAATAGTTTCGAATAATATAATTCCTCTAAAAGATTATATATTGGAACATATCGACAAAAACAAGCCTTTTCTAGGTATATGTTTAGGGATGCAACTGTTATTTGAAAGCAGTGAAGAAGATGAAGGCACTGGACTTTCTTATTTACCTGGAAAAGTGGTTAAGTTTAAAAACATGAAAGTTCCTCACATAGGTTGGAACAGTGTTGAATTTTCAAAAGATTCTCCGATTTTTCGAGGAATAGAAAATGGAAGTTTCTTCTATTTTGTACACTCTTATTACATAACAACTGAAGATCAATACATAATTTCATACACAGAATACGAAAGCAGAGGAAAAACCTATAAATTCACATCAAGCGTACAAAAAGAAAACGTATTCGGTGTACAGTTCCATCCTGAAAAATCGGGCGAAAAAGGAATTAAATTATTAGAAAATTTCAAAAATTTATAGCGAGGTGAAATCTATCAACAACATAAAAATAATACCTGCAATAGACTTAATGAATAAAAAAGCGGTAAGACTCTATAAAGGTAGCAAAAATGAAATAAAAGAATACGGAGATCCCGTAGAAATAGCCAAAGAATTTTCAAAATATGTCGATCTGATTCATATTGTCGACTTAGATGGTGCTTTTGAAGGTTCTGTAAAAAACTTAGATGTTGTAAAACAAATAATCAAAAAAACCGGGTTGAAAGTTGAACTGGGTGGAGGATTAAGGACTTTTGAAAGCATTAAAAATGCCTACGAAATAGGTGTTACTTATGTGATCATAGGTACAGCAGCCTTTAACTTAGAATTCTTAGAAAAAGTTACCAGTGCTTTCAACAATATAACCATAAGTTTGGATGTCGAGAACGGGACTTTAAAAACAAAAGGTTGGTTGGAAAACTCACAAATTACCTTAGAAGATGCTTTTTCTATTTTTAAAAAGTACACCAATAGATTCATATATACAGACACAAGCAAAGATGGAACTTTAGAAGGTGTTTCTTTAAACATAAAAAGATTCTGGCAAGATGAGGAAATAATATACGCCGGGGGTGTAAGTAAAAAAGAAGATTTAAAAAAATTGGAAAATATAGGTTTCGATGGGGCTATAATAGGAAAAGCTCTTTACGAAGGTAAAATCAATCTGCAGGAGTTAAGAGGTGAACAATAATGTTGACAAAAAGAATAGTAGCAGCCTTGGATATAAAGGAAGGAAGAGTCGTAAAGGGAGTACAATTTGAGAATATACAGGACGCAGGAGACCCAGTACAACTTGCCAAAAAATATGAAAAAGATGGGGTTGATGAGATCGTATTCTTAGATATAACGGCCTCTAAAGAAAAACGTAATATACTCAAAAATCTTGTTGAGGAAGTTGCCAAAGAACTATTCATTCCTTTCACCGTGGGTGGTGGATTAAAAACGGTTGAACAAATGGTAGAAATAATAAAATGTGGAGCTGATAAAGTGTTTATAAATACAGCTGCCGTTGAAAATCCAAATTTAATTAAAGAAAGTTCAAAAATTATAGGGAGCTCTAACGTAGTAGTTGCAATAGATGCAAAAAAAGACGTCGAAAGTGAAAAGTACTATGTATACACACACGGAGGAAGTAAAAAAACGGATTTAGAAGCTGTTGAGTGGGCTAGAAAGTGTCAAGACTTGGGAGCAGGAGAACTACTGGTTACTTCTATGAACACCGATGGTGTAAAAAAAGGGTATGACTTGAATTTAACCAAACAAATAGTTGATGCTGTAGAAATCCCAGTTATCGCCTCAGGTGGAGCAGGAGAAGTTAAAGATTTTATAGATGTTTTTCAAATAGGTGCAGATGCCGCTCTTGCTGCATCCATATTCCATTATGGTATCTACACTACAAAAGACCTCAAAATTCAATTGAAGAAGGTGGGAATAAATGTTAGATTATAAACAAATAATAGACAAATTAGATTGGAAAAAAAACAATGGCCTCATACCTGTAATAGTTCAAGGTCTCGATGGTGACGTATTAACTTTAGGTTATACAGACAAAGAAGCTCTTAGTAAAACTCTAGAAACGGGATATGTTCATTATTACTCAAGAAGCAAAGAAAGAATCAGAATGAAAGGAGAAACAAGCGGGAACTATCAAAAATTGAAAGAAGTGTACGTAGATTGTGATAACGACACATTGCTCTTAAAAGTTGATCAAACAGGACCAGCTTGCCACTTAGGAACGAAAAGTTGTTTTAGAAAAATCGAACAAATTGATAAACTACCTGACTCTAATATAGATTACTCACTAGATTTTCTGAACCAATTAAAAGAAATTATAAAAGATAGGAAAAAGAACCCCAAAGAAGGATCTTATACAACTTATTTGTTTAATGAAGGGAAAGAAAAAATCTATAAAAAATTTGGAGAAGAAGCGGTCGAAGTCTTGGTTGCTCCAAATAGAGAAAGAACCATATATGAAACCGCCGATATGATTTATCACTTGTTGGTGTTATTAACCTACGAAGGAATAGATATAGGAGAAGTTGTTCAAGAATTAAAAAAGAGACACTCGCCAGAGGGAGGTAAGCAAAGTTGAAATTCAACCCAATTTTAGAAAGTTTTGAGGAATACAAACCTTCTAATACTAATATCAATGAAGGGTTCATAGACCTCAGCAAAAATGAAAATCCCTTCGATCTTTCTTTAGACCTTAAAAAGATCTTTTTCCAAAAGATAACAGAAACAAACATAAATCGGTATCCCGAATTAACCGCTGACAACATCAGACAAAAAATAGCGACTTTCTTAAACTCATATTTTTCAAGATATAATATAGATCTTGACATGAATAACATAGTGGTTGGAAATGGCAGCGACGAGATGATTTCTTACTTGGTTAAAATCTTTGCTGGAAACGAGGTAATAGTTTGTCCGCCTACATTTGAAATGTACGAATTTTATTCTCTACTCAACGGTTTTTCAGTGAAAAAAATCCCTTTGAATACCAATTACGAAATAAAAGACATAGATAAAGCCGTAGATGATCAAACGGGTATGATATTTATCTGTTCTCCAAACAATCCTACAGGAAACTTGCAACCCCAAAAAGAGATCGTAAAAGCTTTAAAAACAGGGGTCCCTGTAATTGTAGATGAAGCATATGCGGATTTCTCAAAAACAAGCATGATACAATATTTAAAAGACTACCCAAATCTTATAATATTAAAAACATTTTCCAAAGCGTTCGGATTGGCAGGTATTAGAGCAGGTATCTTAATCGCCAACGAAGAAATAGTTAAACAAATAATGAAAATAAAATCTCCTTATAGTTTCAACGTATTAACTGAAAAGATGGTGGAAACCATAATAGAAAATTATAATCTCATTTCAGAAAAAATTGATTACATCATCGAAGAAAGAAATAAGCTTTCAAAAGGGCTTGGACGAGTCGCCTTAAAAAGTGATGCTAATTTTATACTGTTGGATTTTGATAAAATAGAAGGTATAACAGCCAAAGCCGTTTACAACTACTTTTTAGAAAATAAAATACTTTTGAGAAAATACTCTGGGACTTTAGAAAATAAAATTCGAGTAACCATTGGAACCAAAGAAGAAAATCAAAAGTTCCTAACGCTTTTTAAAGAATTAATCAGTAATTATGATAAACAGATTAAGTCTTATGAACATTAAAAAGCAATAATAACAAGAAGAATATCCCTATAGCGAAAATAGCACCAGAAAAATAAACTATATTCACTCCACCAAAAGTGTATAAAAAGCCCATTATTATAGGACCTAATGTTTGTCCTAGTCTCAAAATCATTCCATTTAATGACATTAAGGCTCCTCTGTACTCAGAAGGAGCCAATTCTGCTATCATAGTCTGAATTGATGGGACGTTTATACCATGTCCTATTCCAAATATAATTATCGGTATCAGCAACTGCCATGCCTTTTGCATAAAAGGTGTCAAAATAAGAGATAAAGTATAAAACAAATAAGAAAATATCAATAAATTTTTAACGTTAAATTTATTCCCCAACTTTCCGAGTTGCGATGAACCTAAAGCGGTTGTAAAAGACATCCCAGACATTAAAAGTCCTGCAAGAAAAGGAGACAATCCAAAGTTGTGACTTGCTAAAAATGGAAAATAAGACAAATGGACTCCATAAAGGATAATGAAAGTTGAAAGGCCACCTATAAAAAGTAAGATAATTTTTGCATTCCTTACGGATTTTATAAGGTTAAAAAAGTAATCTTTTATGCTTTCGTCGTTCCTTACACTTGTATCTTCTAACAAAAATAATGCCAAAATCCCAATTGGAATAGCTAAAATCGGAAGAAAAAATGGAAAGTTCCATCCTAAAAGTGAAAGTGCGCCTCCAATGGATGGATAAATCGCAGTTCCGATATTCAAAACACTAGCGTTGTATCCCATAGCCTTGACTCTATCTTCCCCATAAAATAGATCCCCTATAATAGTGACATTCAAAGCCCCTAAAGAAGCTGCACCCATACCCTGAAAGAATCTTAAAAATAGCAAAATTGAGAAATTTTTAGAAAATCCACATAAAAAACCAGCGATCCCAAACAACAATAGAGAGGGTATCAAAATCTTTTTTCTTCCGTATCTATCCGCTAAAATCCCGAATATAGGAGTTAGTATAACACCTGGTAACGTAAAAAAAGTTATTAGCAAGCCTACTTGTGATTCAGATATTCCAAATTCTTCTATGAGAACAGGAAAAATGGGAGAAATGCTTGAAACCCCCAAAACTGCCATCAAAGTTACACCGAAAACTATTAGTAAATTTTTATTCCAAAAAACTGATTTCTTTTTTTGCTCCAACTGTGATCCTTCCTTGATTTTCTTTAAAGTGTGATTTCTGAGAACGAAATAGTCCATTCAAAAATGGAAAAAGGGCATAGAGCCCTTTTTTTACTTTGCCAATTTTAAGATATTTAGAACATCTTCCTTGTAAAGTTTTACAAAATTACCCACAGGTCCTCTTTCCGTAGCCTTTTGCGCCATTTCTTCGAATCTGTCATCGGGAACTTTCAATTCCTTCAAAGTGATTGGTAATTTTAAATCCTCTTTGTAATATTTTTCAAGCCTATTAATACCCTCTAAAGCGGTTTTTTCTAAGTTAAAGAAATCAGCTTCGACGTTCCAAACATTTACAGCATACCTAGCAAACCTGTTTAAATCGTGCCTATAAACATATTTCATCCAAGCAGGGAATAAAACAGCCAAACCTGCTCCATGGGCAACGTCGTAAATGCCACTCACTTCATGTTCTATACCATGAGTTGCCCAGTCTTCTTCCCTTCCGGTTCCTAATAAACCATTATGCGCAACGGTACCAGCCCACATAATTTCAGCTCTGACATCGTAATTGTAAGGATCTTTAAGGGCTTGAGGTGCATTGTGAATTATAGTTCTCATTGTAGCTTCGCACAATCTATCGGTTAATTCAACATGCTGGGTGTTGGTGAAGTACCTTTCCATTACATGAGTTAACATATCCACAGTTCCAACAGCTGTTTGAAAAGGTGGAAGAGTATAAGTCAGTTCAGGATTCATTATTGCAAAAACCGGTCTTAAAACATCGTAATTTATTGCTCTTTTATACCATCCGTCTTCATTTGTAATAACCGACCCCATACTAGCTTCACTACCCGCGGCAGGGATGGTTAGAATGACACCCACGGGAAGCGCTTCTTTCAAAGTCCCTTTCCCTTCGTACAATTCCCAAACGTCTCCCTCATACTTCATTCCTGCTGCTATAGCCTTTGAAGAATCTATTACACTTCCCCCACCTACCGCAAGTATAAAATTAATATTTTCTTTTTTACATATTTCAATACCCTTTCTCACCAAACTTAATCTAGGATTGGGTTGAACACCACCCAATTCAACAAACTCAACACCTGCACTTTTCAAAGATTTTACCACTCTGTCATACAAACCAGTTTTTTTAATACTTCCTTGCCCATAGTGAAATAAAATTTTACCGGAGTACTTTTTTACCTCTTCTCCCACCTTTTCCTCGGCTTTTTTTCCGAAGATTATTCGTGTAGGACTTACAAAATCAAAATTTAACATAACGCGACCTCCTCTTTTTTTATTTTTTAATGTCTTTAATTTAAATTTTACGTTAGACCTTTTTCGCCCTGGCTTACGCCTCTCAACTTTTTGTTTGTGACTGAGGCCCATTAACACATCCTATTTATCACAAGCCCCTGTCTCTACGAGCGTTGAGAAGTTGACTCTTTAGGTTTCTCTACGTTGATTTCAAAAAGATAGTTTATTACCTCTTGTACGGTTGTAATTTTATCGATTTTGTAACCGTATTTGCCACTAAAAACAAATCCGTCATCTAAATTCCCCTTTGCTGCGTTAAGTAGAGCTTGGGCTATACAATATGGGGTATCAACAAAATTACACGTTTTAATACAGTGATAAGGGCATTTGAATGGCTTTTTAACCCCTTTTGAAACATCTTCTATAAATTTGTTTTTGATAGCTCTTCCCGGAAGACCTACTGGACTTTCAATTATTACTATATCTTCTTCTTTGGCATTTATCAAAGCCTCTTTAAATCTTATATCGGCGTCACACTCTTGGGTTGCTATAAAAGGAGTTCCTACTTGTATTCCTTTCGCACCCAACGAAAAAATTTCTTTCACTTTTTCAGGTGTGTTGATACCTCCAGCAGCTATTACTGGTACTTCCTTATTGTATTCTTTTTTAATTTCTTCACAGAAATCTACTATCTGAGGAACGGTAACTTCAAGTTGAAATTGAGGATTCTCTAGATCCACCTTTTTAAATCCCAAATGTCCTCCAGCTTTTGGACCTTCCACTATAAATGCATCAGGAATGTACTTGTATTTCATCCACCATTTTTTAAATATCACCTGGGCAGCTTTTAAAGAAGAAACTATAGGAACTAACTTTGTTTTAGATTTTGTATCTAGAAATTCAGGCAAATTTAAAGGCAACCCTGCTCCAGATATTATTAAATCTATTTCCTCTTTTATCGCTGTTTTCACAAGCTCTTTATAATCAGTCAAAACGGTCATTATATTAACGCCAATTATTCCCTTTGTCTTTTCTCTTGCCTTTCTAATAACCTTTTTGAGGCCTTCTATATTAGCTTCTTTCACTTTTCTTGTTTGAGGATTTTCGATTAACCCTATTCCCGCAGTACCTATTACTCCAATCCCTCCAGCGTTTGCTACCGCAGATGCTAAATTATCAAGAGAAATACCAACGGACATACCCCCTTGAATTATAGGCAACTTTGGAACTAAGCCATTGATGTTTAAAATATTTATAAGATTCACTCTCCCTTTTTGTTTTCTACACTGCTTTTATTTGTTTTAGCGCCCCTTCACCTCGCTCCCCACCCATTTAATTATTCATTTTAATTATACCATAAAAGAACTTCATGTGAAAAAATTTGTATTCAAAGAATATTACTTGTGGTATAATAAGCAATGCACAGAGGTATATTGAATTTCAAAATTTCAATTCTAGCTAATATTCACAAAAGTCAACAAAGGAGAATATTATTTGAAGAAAAAATTAAATGAAGAAAATTTTCAGATTAATTCAAAAAGAGAAAAATTAGCCGCAAATGCTTCCTGGATGGGAATAATAATAAACGGTGCCCTTGCTTTTTTTAAATTAGTTATCTCTCTCATCACGGGAAGTACGGCAATTTTAGCTGATGGAATAGATACAACTACGGATATAATAACTTCTATACTAACTTTAATTGCATCAAAAATTTCAAGTAAGC
>NZ_JALY01000217.1:0-8186 GCF_002924615.1 Petrotoga halophila DSM 16923
ACAACTTAGACGAGGTGAGAGTAATATTTTGAAAAAATCCCATTTGTTAATAATTCTAACCATTTTCTCTGTATCTTTTTTATTTCCTGAATCCATTTTTTTAGAAATCAACAATTTCAATATTGGGGAAAGGGCATTTCATATTGATTCAGGGAAAAATTATGCGATAATTGCTGATTACCAGGGGACTATACATTTTGTGGATATCTTTACTTTAGAAAAAACGGAATTTACACAATCCACTCTACCTATGGGGGGAGCATACGATGGAGAATTTTTTTATGTTATTGATAATTACAATAAGGAAGTACTAAAAATCAAAAACAACAAGGTGATACAAAAATTAGTTTTAGATTCTAAACCTGTTAATATAAAATTGATAAATGGCGAATTGTACATATTAGGTACAAATCCTTACAAATTATACATACTTGATAACAATCTGTTTGTAAAAAAATCAATGGTTCTCCCTGTACATAGCCCGTTAATAAGAAATATAGGCACCCAAGTTTTTATACCTGTGTTTGATAATTTTCAAAACGACGTATTTTTAACAGATCTTCTTTTTTTGATCCCTCATAATGATACTTATATAGTGAATTATAATCAAATCGAACATCCCATAGATATTGTAGGATCAAACGGAATCATTTATATGGTTTCATATTACAATGGCAATTTGTATAGGAATGACTTCAGAAAACAGCCTAAAATTGCACAATTCGGGAAGTACACTACTAACATTGAGATGTACAAAAATTATATTGTAGGCAATTCCTTGATGGGTGGTGTTTATTACTACAATCTTTCTTCTGGGAAAACCGATGTTATTTTAGAAAAAGTACCAATTAGTGATATTTCGGTTTCTCCTAACGGACAATATTTATACGCTATCTCTCATATAGAAAATAAGCTTTTTGTAATAGATGGTGAGGACGTCTATCAAACAATTAATACCTATAATTATCCTATCGATGTTGAATCTCCTACGGATAATATAGTTTTGGTACTTTGTACCGATTCCTCAAAGCTACAGGTTATAAGAAACTTTGAATGAGTGTTTTTATGTCAAACACTGTTTTTTGTAATTTATCTCTGTATATGTCAGAAATTTCTTTGAAATCATAATTTGAAGAAACAGTGTCGTAGTAGATAAAGGGTATTTCAGGTGTGTTTTTATAAAAAAAGTTATAATCTTCCTTTATATTTTTTAGTACTCTTCGATTCTTAATATTGTTGAAAGTTATTGTTTGTCCAGCAAAAAAGATCCCAGTCAGAGCACTGTGTAAACGATCAGATATGATTATTTTAGATTGAGAAATTTCTTTGGTTATCTTATGTGAGTCTTTAAAAGGGAATTCAGCGAACACCTTGGTTTCTTTTCTAATGTTTTCAACTAATTCATAATTTTTTAACGCATCTTGGGTTGCATTTATTACTAATGTAGAAAGTGTATAATTTTCAAAGGTTGATAAGAATTCTGTTAAGTGTCTCAAATCATGCTCTTCTTTTAAACAAACTGATATTTTGTCAGTTTTTTTATAAGTATAATTTAAAAAGGGATATGGTCCTACATCTACACCTAGAGAGATATTTTTATTGTATTTTGTTGCAAAGACATACGATGTTTCATCTCTCAAATTAGCGTAAAGTTTTGGGTAAGAAAGGATTTTCTTTAATTTTTGAAGGCTACGTTTTTCCTTAAAAGATCCAAAACCTTGGGATAAGAGTAATATTGTTTTGTTAAACTTTTCGCCAAGGTGGGCTATATAGTAATAATATATGAAACTTCTGTAAGAGGTTTCGGATTGAAAAAGGTTTCCTCCTCCAAACATTATAACATCGCTGTCTTTTATAGTTTTCCTTATTTCGTAGAAATTGAATCTTGAAACAGTGATTATTTGAAATATATATTCTTCATCGAATTCCAAGTCGTTTTCAACAGGTAAAAATATAATTCCATCGAATTTTATTTCATTTAATATTTGTAAGAAACTTTTTAGTAATAAATCATCTCCATAGTTCCCGTACCCATAAAACCCAATTAAAAAAATTTTTTTCATCTTTTCTCCTCCAAATTAATTATTTAAAAATCATTAGTTAGGAAAACATTACTTTAGAAAAGAAAAATAAAATAGATAAAATAAAGGTAGGTGAAAAATATTGTTTGATAATATTAATTTCGAGATAATTCCAAATACTATGGATGCATTGTCCTTAAGGCAAAACGTAATTTCTCAGAATATAGCAAATTATGAAACCCCCGGATACAAAAGAAAGTACGTTGATTTTGAAAACGAGTTACAAAAAGCGTTGAGTGAAGATTCAGCTTTGACTCTCAAAGTGAATAGAGACCAACACATAAATAATACCTTATCTTTAGGAAAAATTCAACCAAATATTCAAATAGATGATTCCAAATCGCTCAGAGATGATGGGAACAACGTTGACCCCGATGTGGAATTGGTGAGAATGACTCAAAATACTTTAAAATACAACACTTTATCCAGATTGATGACTTATGCGATACAAAGGTATGAAACAGCTATTAGAGGTGGTAAATGATGGATGGGTTATTTAAGGTTTTGGATATTGCTGCAAGCGGTATGACAGCAGAAAGGTTTAGGTTAGACGTTATTTCTCAAAACTTAGCTAATTCAGATACAACCAGGACAGAGGAAGGTGGACCATACAGAAGAAAAACAGTAATCTTTCAAGAGGCACTTAATGAAAGTGCAAATGGAAGCAAAAATTTTGGGGGAGTGAAAGTCTCTTCTATAGTAGAGGATCCATCACCTTTTAGATTAGTATATGATCCCAACCATCCCGATGCAGACGCTGAAGGATATGTTAGTTATCCTAACGTTAATGTATTACGAGAAATGGTTGATATGATGTCTGCTCAAAGAGCATATGAAATGAACGCAGCAGTTGTAAATTCAGCAAAAAGCATGTACAATTCTGCCCTCGGAATAGGTAGATAAATAAGGAGGTGAATATTGATGACCGACGGCATAAATGGTATAAACGGGATTGACCCCAATAAATTGGTTCCAGAAAAAACTAAACAAGAAGATAAAAATTTAGACTTTTCTAAATTATTAAAAGATGCGATTGAGGAAGTAAATTCAATTCAAAAGAATGCAGATAAAGTTGCAGCAGATTATGCGGCTGGTAATATAACAGATATACATCAAGTTATGATTGCTGCAGAAAAGGCTTCTCTATCGTTACAATTAACAACAGAAGTTACAAATAGAATCGTTGAAGCATATAAAGAAATAATGAGAATGCAAATATAATTTTGTTTTTTCTTGCAAGCATAAACAATTTAAACTTTAAATGATTGGGTATTTTTACCCAATTTTTTTGTTTTATTATATTTTATTAAAATTTAAAAAAAGTTGATAAAAGTTTGTTATAATAAAGGCATATAGTAAAAGGAGGTGATTTTGATGGAAGAAATAATCAAAAGTGCTGAAAAGTACATTGAGGAAAATCCTGAAGTGGATTTAGAAAAGTTAGAAGAATTCTTAAAGGGAATCTATGATGAAAAAGACGTTGATGAGTACTTTGCTCAGATTGGTGAAATTCTATCGGTGATGGAAGATTATTATGAAGATCCTTTAGATCTTTTTATCAATAATGAAAAAGACAATCAATAAGGGGGAGGGCAAAGTTGACAAAAGAGGAAAGAAGTTGGATTTTGTACGATTGGGCGAATTCTGCGTATTCAGTTGCTATAACCACCGCACTATTACCGATATTCTTTAAGGATTATGCCGCCGCTCAGATGCCGGATTATTTGTCAACCGCTTATTGGGGTTATTCATCTACTATTGCTACTTTGATAGTGGCGATCTTAGCTCCAATTTTAGGAACAATAGCTGATTATAAGAACTATAAAAAAAGGTTTTTGCTCTTTTTCCTTTTAATGGGTGTTGTATTTACAGCTTCACTGTCTTTAATTCAAGAAGGACAATGGTTTTTTGCCTTAGTGTTATATGTTTTATCCAGCATAGGATTCTCTGGAGCGAATGTTTTCTACGATTCCTTTTTAACAGATGTAACTTCAAAAGAACGTATGAATTGGGTATCTTCTAGTGGCTTTGGATGGGGTTATATAGGTAGTACTATCCCATTTTTAATTGGACTTATTTTTATCTTGAATCCTTCATTAATCGGTCTTAACTCCACTATTTCCGCAACAAAACTGGCTTTTGTTATTACAGCAGCGTGGTGGTTAATTTTTTCTATACCGATTATGAAAAATGTGAAGCAAACATACTATGTAGAAAAAACGAAAACTCCAATAAAAGATTCTTTTAAACGGATCACGCAATTTTTAAAGAATCTGAAGGGCAATAAAAATGTTTTTCTCTTTTTAATGGCATATTTTTTCTATATAGATGGTGTGGATACGATAATAAGGATGTCTTCTTCCTATGGACTTGATGTCGGACTTAACGCCAACGATTTGCTGGTAGTTTTTTTAGTGATACAAATAGTAGCTTTTCCTTTTGCTTTGTTATATGGAAGATTATCCAAGAGGTTTTCTACAAAAAGTTTGATATATTTTGCGATTTTTGTCTATACTTTTATCACTGTTTTTGCTTTTTTCTTAGAAACCATTGTTCAATTTTGGATATTAGCTATGTTAGTAGCATCTTCTCAAGGTGGAATTCAAGCCCTTAGCAGGTCACTTTATGGTCGAATGATACCAAAGGATCGATCTGCAGAGTATTTTGGGTTCTACAATATATTCGGAAAATTTTCAGCTATTTTGGGCCCTTTTTTAGTAGGGATCTTTACACAAATTGGAAAGAGTTCAAGATGGGGAGTTGCAAGTTTGCTCTTTTTGTTTATCATTGGGGCAATACTTTTCTATTTTGTAAAAGAGCCTGAAAAGGCGTAAAATTTTTAGCAAGAAAGGAGTGGTAAAGATGGATAGTACCGGTAGTTTCTTTGAATTTTCTGATCTACCACCATAATGATTGAAAGGAGGAACAAAATTGAAGGTTGAAGTAAAAGTCGATATAAAAAAATTAATAAACGAAAAAGAGTTTAAACTTCTAAAAGAGTTGTTAAAAGAACAAGAACCCGCAAGAATTGTAGAGATGATTGAAGAATTACCACAGGATGAAAAAATTGTTGTTTTCAGATTTTTGCCTAAAGACACAGCAGCAGAAGTATTTTCTCATTTAGAAAAAGACGATCAAATGGAATTACTTTCTCTCTTTAAAGAAGATAAGTTGAAAGAAATAATAGAAAATATGGAACCTGATGATAGAGCTGATCTTTTAGAAGAACTTCCTGCTAACGTAGTTAAACGTTTACTTGCCCATCTTTCTAATGAAGAGAGACAAAATACGCTTACTCTTTTGAATTATCCTGAATATTCTGCAGGAAGGATAATGAACCCGAATTTTTTGGATCTTAAAGAAAATATGACTGTGAAAGAGGCGCTTCAACATATTAAGGTTGAAGGAAATAAAAAAGAGACTATCTACACTTTGTTTGTGATAGATAACACTAGAAAATTAAAAGGGACAGTAGAATTAAAAGATTTGATTTTTTCGGAAGAAGATGAATTCATAAAAAATATTATGAATGAAAATCCAATCTATTCAACAGTTTACGATGATGAAGAAGAAGTTGCAAGGATCATGCAAGATTATGATCTTTTAGCTATTCCGGTTACAGATAGTGAAAAAAGGTTGGTCGGAATAATAACAATTGACGATATTGTGGATGTTTTAGAAGAATCAGCTACAGAAGATATCCAAAAAATGGCGGCGGTAGGAGTAACAGAAACTTCTTATTTCCATACTTCCATCTGGGCGCTTATAAAAAGCAGGGTAATCTGGCTTGGTGCCTTATTACTTTTTGAGAGTATTGCCGTCTTTGTAATTGAAGGATTTTCAGATGTTTTACAGAAAATTACTGTATTAGCGGCATTTATGCCAACTATTAACGCTATAGGAGGAAATACTGGGAGTCAAATGTCCGCTATAGTAATTAGATCAATGGCAGTTGGAGATATTGAAGAGGATGATTTTAAAAAAGTTTTAAGTAAAGAGTTGTTTTCTGGTATAATTTTAGGTATAATTTTGGGAATAATCATGTTTTTAAGATCAATTGTTAATACTCGAGAACCTTTAATTATGTTGAGTTTATCTTTGTCTATAATTATAGTAGTAATGATTTCAAATCTTTTAGGAGCCATCCTACCTTTTTTTGCAAAAAAAATACATTTAGATCCAGCCTTGATCTCTGGCCCTTTTATTTCAACTTTGATGGATATACTAAGTATGTTTTTCTATTTTTCTATTTCGGCATTACTTCTTAAAGATTTGTTGTGAAAAACAGACAATAAGCAAATGAATAAATTGAAATTTGATGGAAGGAACTGATATAATGAACGAAATGGATATTCAAGAGATCACCAAAAAAATTAAAGAATTACCTACGCCTGATTTTATTGTACAAAGAATTATAAACATAGCCAACGATCCCTATGCTGATATAAATGACTTGCATAATATGATCGTTCAATCTCCTGCTTTAACTGCAAAGATTTTAAGACTATCTAATTCGGCTTATTATGCACTACCTAAGAGAGTAACGAAACTAACACAAGCGATAAATCTACTCGGGTTCAAAACGGTAAGGAATTTAGCTTTAAGTATTTTTACCGTCGAGAATTATTTTTCTCAAGAAATACCTTTTTTCAATACACAGCATTTTTGGGTTCACTTGATCTCAACTGGAGTGGCCTCAGAACTTTTAGCAAAATATCTTAATTCCCCTGATAAAGAAGAAGCCTTTATGTGTGGCGTTTTACATGATCTTAGTAAGGTAGTGATGGCACATATTATGCCTGAAGTTTTTGAGATGGTCATTAAAGTTGCTCAACACGAAAAAATTTCTTTTTTTCAGGCGGAAAATATGTTATCAACTTATTCGCATCAACAGATTGGGAGGAAGCTTTTTAAAAATTGGAATATGTCAGACTTAGTCATAGAAACCGCTACATACCATGATAATCCTTTAGAGTCTAGTAATGAAGAAGCAAGAAAATTATTGTATATTGTAAATGTTGCGAATATAACTACTAATTCATATTTTTATGGCTATTCAGGATGCTTCGATATTCCTGAGGTTGATTTAAAGGTTTGGAACTTTTTGGGATTAAATTATAATAAATATTCCAGTTATTTTGAAGAATTCAAAGATATAATTAAAAGGTCTCCTGAGTTTACGAATATGAAAGAAGTGTTCGATGATATGGAGGTGACATCTGATGGCTCAGTATAGAAGAGAAATGCTTGAGTCTGAAATGAAAAAATTAATTACCCAAGGTTTTTCTCAATTAAAGGATCCTAGATTAAAAGACAAATTTATTGATATAAATATGGTACGTCTATCAAAAGATAAATCTTATTTAGATGTATATGTATCATCCCTCGATGAAGATGTTGATGCTATTATCGAAATTCTAAACAACGCAAAGGGTATGTTTAGAACTCTTATCGCAAAAAATATTAAAATGTTCAAAGCCCCCGAAGTAAGGTTCCATAAAGACGAAGGTATTGAAGCAAGTATAAGAATAAATAAACTAATAGAGAAAATAGAGAAAAACGAGGAGAGTAAATGAAAAGTGGCTTTTTAGTAATCAACAAACCAAAGGGTATTACTTCCCATGACGTTGTCTCAATAATCAGAAAAAAACTTGGAATTAGAAAGGTTGGTCATGCTGGTACTCTTGATCCCTTTGCTACTGGGGTACTAGTTGTAGGAATAAATAAAGCTACAAGACTATTAGAATTTTTTCAGACCGAAAAAAAGACATACTATGTAAAAGCTGAATTGGGGATCGTTACAGATACTTTTGATATAGAAGGAAAAGTACAAGAAAAGAACGAAGTTACTCAGCAACACATCTCTAATTTGAAAGACATATGTTTTTCATTTGTGGGGGAATATTTGCAAGTTCCTCCTGCATATTCAGCCAAAAAATATAAAGGTAAAAAGCTTTATGAATATGCGCGTGAAGGTAAAATAATTAATCTTCCTCCAAAAAAAGTAAAAATATATCAGCTTTCAAATTTTTCACAAGAAGGACAAGAATTTAGTTTTAATGTAGAAGTAAGTTCTGGAACTTATATAAGATCATTAATCATGGA
>NZ_JALY01000218.1:0-2899 GCF_002924615.1 Petrotoga halophila DSM 16923
AGAGCTGATCTTTTAGAAGAGCTTCCTGCGAACGTAGTTAAACGTTTACTAGCCCATCTTTCCAATGAAGAGAGGCAAAATACTCTTATTCTTTTGAATTATCCTGAATATTCTGCAGGTAGGATAATGAACCCTAATTTTTTGGATCTTAAAGAAAATATGACTATAAAAGAGGCACTTCAACATATTAAGGCTGAAGGAAATAAAAAAGAGACTATTTACACTTTGTTTGTGATAGATAATACTAGAAAATTGAAAGGGACAGTAGAATTAAAAGATTTGATTTTTTCAGAGGAGAATGAGATTGTAAAAAATATTATGAATGAAAATCCAATCTATTCAACAGTTTACGATAATGAGGAAGAAGTCGCAAGGGTCATGCAAGATTATGATCTTTTAGCTATTCCGGTTACAGATAGTGAAAAAAGGTTGGTAGGAATAATAACCATTGACGATATTGTAGATGTTCTAGAAGAATCAGCCACAGAAGATATCCAAAAAATGGCAGCAGTAGGAGTAACAGAGACTTCTTATTTTCATACTTCCATTTGGGAGCTTGTAAAAAGCAGAGTAATTTGGCTTGGTGCCTTGCTACTTTTTGAGAGTATCGCTGTTTTTGTAATTGAAGGATTTTCAGACGTTTTACAGAAAATTACTGTATTAGCTGCATTTATGCCGACTATTAACGCCATTGGGGGAAATACTGGAAGTCAAATGTCCGCTATAGTAATTAGATCAATGGCTGTTGGAGATATTGAAGAGGATGATTTTAAAAAGGTTTTAGGTAAAGAGTTGTTTTCTGGTGTAATTTTAGGTATAATTTTAGGAATAGTCATGTTTTTACGATCAATAATTAATACTCGTGAACCTTTAATTATGTTGAGTTTATCTTTATCTATAATTATAGTGGTAATGATTTCAAATATTTTAGGAGCCATCCTACCTTTTTTTGCCAAAAAGATACATTTAGATCCTGCCTTGATCTCTGGCCCTTTTATTTCAACTTTGATGGATATACTAAGTATGTTTTTTTATTTTTCTATTGCGGCATTACTTCTTAAAGATTTGTTGTGAATAACAAACAATAAGCAAATGAATAAATTGAAATTTGATGGAAGGAACTGACAAAAATGAACGAAATGGATATTCAAGAGATCACCAAAAAAATTAAAGAATTACCTACGCCTGATTTTATTGTGCAAAGAATTATAGATATAGCTAACGATCCCGAGTCGGATATAAATGACTTGCATAATATGATCGTTCAATCTCCTGCTTTAACTGCAAAGATTTTAAGACTATCTAATTCGGCTTATTATGCACTACCAAAGAGAGTAACGAAACTTACACAAGCGATAAATCTACTTGGGTTCAAAACGGTCAGGAATTTAGCTTTAAGTATTTTTACCGTTGAGAATTATTTTTCCCAAGATATACCTTTTTTCAATACACAGCATTTTTGGGTTCACTTGATCTCAACTGGTGTAGCTTCAGAACTTTTAGCAAAATATCTTAATTCCCCAGATAAAGAAGAAGCCTTTATGTGTGGTGTTTTACATGATCTTAGTAAAGTAGTGATGGCACATATCATGCCCGATGTTTTTGAGATGGTCATTAAAGTTGCTCAACACGAAAAAATTTCTTTTTTTCAAGCAGAAAATATTTTATCAACTTATTCACATCAACAAATCGGTAAAAAGCTTTTTGAAAATTGGAATATGTCAGACTTAGTCATAGAAACCGCTACCTACCATGATAATCCCTTAGAATCTAGTAATGAAGAAGCAAAAAAATTATTGTATATTGTAAATGTTGCGAATATAACTACCAATTTGTATTTTTACGGTTATTCGGGATGCTTCGATATTCCTGAGGTTGATTTAAAGGTTTGGAACTTTTTGGGATTAAATTATAATAAATATGCCAGCTATTTTGAAGAATTCAAGGATACGATTAATAGGTCTCCTGAATTTACTAATATGAAAGAAGTGTTCAATGATATGGAGGTGACATCTGATGGCTCAGTATAGAAGAGAAATGCTTGAGTCTGAAATGAAAAAATTAATTACCCAAGGTTTTTCTCAATTAAAGGATCCTAGATTAAAAGACAAATTTATTGATATAAATATGGTACGACTATCAAAAGATAAATCTTATTTAGATGTATATGTTTCATCCCTTGATAAAGATATTGATACTGTCATCAATATTCTCAACAATGCAAAGGGTATGTTTAGAACTCTTATCGCAAAAAATATTAAAATGTTCAAGGTTCCCGAGATAAGATTTCATAAAGACGAAGGTATTGAAGCAAGTATAAGAATAAATAAACTAATAGAGAAAATAGAGAAAAACGAGGAAAGTAAATGAAAAGTGGCTTTTTAGTAATCAACAAACCAAAGGGTATTACTTCCCATGACGTTGTCTCAATAATCAGAAAAAAACTTGGAATTAGGAAGATTGGTCATGCTGGTACTCTTGATCCCTTTGCTACTGGGGTACTAGTTGTAGGAATAAATAAAGCTACAAGACTATTAGAATTTTTCCAAACCGAAAAAAAGACATACTATGTAAAAGCTGAATTGGGGATCGTTACAGATACTTTTGATATAGAAGGAAAAGTACAAGAAAAGAACGAAGTTACTCAGCAACACATCTCTAATTTAAAAGACATATGTTTTTCATTTGTGGGGGAATATTTGCAAGTTCCTCCTGCATATTCGGCTAAAAAATATAAAGGTAAAAAGCTTTATGAATATGCGCGTGAAGGTAAAATAATTAATCTTCCTCCAAAAAAAGTAAAAATATATCAGCTTTCAAATTTTTCACAAGAAGGACAAGAATTTAGTTTTAATGTAGAAGTAAGTTCTGGAACTTACATAAGATCATTAATCATGGA
>NZ_JALY01000223.1:0-36880 GCF_002924615.1 Petrotoga halophila DSM 16923
ATTCGGTTAGCCATAGCATTATAGAAAAGCTACAGAAATTTTTAGAAAAAATCCAAAATATGGAAGACCTTTAAAAATTAAATTATAAACAGATAACAAATTAAAGTGATAACCCAAAAAATAGAGCATACTAGATAAATCAAAATAGTTTAATAAAAGAAAACAGAATGTAAAAAAGAAAAGTGACATAAAAGGAGTTATTATCATGAATTATGAAAATGATTATCCAAAATAAAAAGATAAAGAAAATAGTTTGCAAGATGAAATAACTGGTCTTTTTATCCTACCTATAAGGAATGAAGGAGAGAGCGAAGGAATGGAATGAGAGTAAAGAAATGGGAACATACGTCAGCTAAAAATATTCCTGATTTTGTAGAAGAAATTCTTTCTTATCTATAAAGAATTAAACTGTTTTTTTCTATCCTACAGATAAACAAATGGAAGAAGGACAAAGAAATAGAAAATTCAATTGTTCTTTTTCACTTCATAGTAAAGAAATAATAACAATCCAATATATTTATAAATATTTAAATATTTATCTTCTTTCTAATTTACATTTAAAAATGAAAGAAGTATTAGAAAATGAGCAAGTGTATGAAAGAATGAAGGAAGAAGTAAATATAGAAGGTTGATGACATAAATGGCTGGCAATTATTTTTTCCTCGAATATAACCGTAGGCGCATTAACAGCAATAGTTCTCAATTTGTTGATGCCTGAAACAAAAAACAAAAAGAAAAATCAATAAATAGAAATATTAATGATTAGAGACGAATATTCAGAATTATTCTTGTTTAAAAGGGAAATAGGTAATAAATAGAAATTTAACAATTAAGTTTGAAAGTGCTATAATTATCATTTAATAAAGGATATTAGTTGTTAATATATAGTTGTTCTTTTCATTATTACAATATGATTGGAGGAAAAGTATGATTGATTTATCAGTAAAAAAAGAAGGTTTAGAAAAAGTTATTGAAAGAGCTAAAGAAAAGAATATCATAATTCCTACATTTTCACAGATGAGAAACCCAGAATTAATTCCCAATAAAATAAAGGCAAAATTAAAAGATGTTGGTTTGTGGGATATTAATTCTTTAAATTTGTTTAGAATAACTTGGAAAAATGAACCTGTTTCAAAAGGTGGGTTATATGGAAACGTTAATTATTTTGAATTACCTTCCGAGTTGACTGGAGTTAAGGCTCGTGTAGTAGCTTTGGTGGGAAAATGGTTTCCGACTGGAGCTCATAAGGTTGGAGCTACTTTTGGATGTTTGGTTCCAAGGTTAGTTACAGGACAATTTGATCCTACTAGCCAAAAGGCTGTATGGCCTTCAACCGGTAATTATTGTAGAGGAGGGGCATACAACGCTAATCTTTTAGCGTGTGAGTCAATTGCAATATTACCAAAAGGGATGAGTAAAGAAAGATTTGAATGGCTTAAAAAAGTAGCGGGTGAGGTTATAGGTACACCAGGTAGTGAGAGTAATGTTAAGGAGATTTTTGATAAATGTAAAGAATTAAAAGAAAAATACGGTGATGAAATAGTTATTTTCAATCAGTTTGATGAGATTGGGAATCGTTTATGGCACCATGAAGTTACTGGTCATGCAATGGAAGAGGTTTTAAATGAAATTATGAGTAGTAAAGATAGATTAGCAGGTTCAGTTTTTACTTCAGGTTCTTCTGGAACATTAGGTTCTGGAGAATATTTAAAAGAGGTATTCCCAAACAGCAAATTAGGTGTTGGGGAAGCTTTACAATGTCCTACATTGTTAAACAATGGTTTTGGAGCGCATAGAATTGAGGGAATTGGGGATAAACATGTTCCATGGATTCATAATGTGAAAAATACTGATATGGTTATAGCTATAGACGATGAAGATACAATGAGTTTGGTAAGGCTTTTTAACGAACCTGCTGGTAAAAAGTTTTTAAAGGCTCAGGGTATAGATGAAAAGGTAGTAGAAAATTTGAACTTACTTGGAATATCTTCAATTGCTAATACTCTTTCAGCAATTAAATTTGCTAAATATTATGAACTTACAGAACACGATGTTGTAATGACAGTTTTTACTGATTCAATGGAACTTTATGGTTCGAGATTAGAAGAAATGAGAGAAGAATACGGCGAATACGACGAGCATCAAGCTGCTATTGACTATTACCAACATCTAATTGGTATTAAAACAGATAATATGCAAGAGCTTAATTATTACGACAAGAAAAGAATTCATAATCTAAAATACTATACTTGGATAGAACAACAGAATAAAGATTTGAATGAGCTCAATGCACAATGGTATGAGGCTGATGAATATTGGGGTGGCATGCGAGAAACTGCAAACAAGATTGATGAACTTATTAACGAGTTTAATAAAAAGACCGGCTTATTGGAGGAAATAAATTGAAGTATGTAAAAAATCTAGTTTGTATCAGTTGTGGAGAAAGTTATGAAGCTTCTCCAACTCAATATCTATGTCCTAATTGTGGAGAAAAAGGTATTCTTGATGTTCAGTACGATTATGAAAAAATTAAAAAAGAATGGTCAAAAAAGGATTTAGCTAGTAACAATGATCCCACCATTTGGCGTTACACTCCTTTATTGCCTATAGAACCTAATAGTGTTAAACCTCCTTTGAGAGTAGGAAATACTCCAGTTTATGAAAGCAAAGCGATGGCAAAAGAATTAGGAGTATCTACTCTTTATATAAAAGATGATGGGCTTAATCCTACCGGATCTCTTAAAGATAGAGCGTCATCTATAGCTGTTGTAAAGGCACAGGAAGCGAGAATTAATGTTGTAGCCTGTGCCTCTACAGGTAACGCAGCTTCTTCCTTAGCAGGAAATATAGCTTCAATGGGGAACGAAATGAGAGCTGTGATATTTGTTCCCGAACGAGCTCCAATAGGTAAAGTTACTCAACTTTTAATATACGGGGCATTAGTTATTTCAGTAAAAGGTTCATACGAAGAAACTTTTTATTTATCAGAAGAGGCGATAAATAAATGGGGATGGTACAATAGAAATGCTGCTATAAATCCATATTTAGTTGAAGGTAAAAAAACGTCTTCGATAGAATTTGCTGAACAGTTGAATTGGAATATGCCTGATTGGTTGGTTTATTCGGTGGGGGATGGTTGTACTATTGCTGGTGCATGGAAAGGAGTTTACGATTTAAAACAGATAGGGTTTATAGATAAAGTTCCAAAATTGTTAGGAGTTCAAGCAGAAGGGTGTGCACCTATTACAAAAGCTTACAAAAGTGGGAATGATTTGATAGTTGAAAAAGAAAATACTTTAGCTGATAGTATAGCTGTTGGGAAGCCTAGAAATTATATCAAAGCAATTAAAGCTGTGAAGCAATCCAAAGGTGATATGGTTAACGTTAGTGATAATGAAATATTAAATATGATGAAAGTTTTAGGTAAAAAGACTGGGATTTTTGGAGAACCTGCAGGTGTAGCTGGCGTTGCAGGAATAAAACAAGCAGTAGAAAAAGATATTATCAAACCTTATGAATCTGTTGGTGTGGTAATTACAGGTAATGGTTTAAAAGATATAAAAAATGCTCAGAAATCTGTTGGAGAGCCTTTAAGAGTTAGTACAAATATAAATGAATTATATAATTTATTAAATGAATATTTTTAATTTTTATTCTATTTAATACTTGAACGATGTGTTTATTTTCATAACTAAAAGGAGACATACAAATAATGAATTATAAAGAAATTTTAGCGAAAGCAAAAGATTATAAAAAAGATATATCAAAGTTTCTTAGAGATATGATCGCTATTCCGAGTGAGAGCGGCAAAGAAAAAGATGTTATTTTAAGAATTAAAGAAGAAATGGAAAAAGTTGGTTTTGATAAAGTTGAGATTGATCCCATGGGTAATATTCTAGGTTACTTAGGACATGGGAAACACCTTATAGCTATGGATGCTCATATTGATACTGTGGGGATAGGGGATATTAACCTTTGGCGATACGATCCATACAAAGGATACGAAGACGATGAAATTATCATTGGAAGAGGTGCTAGTGACCAAGAGGGTGGCATGGCTTCTATGGTTTATGCAGCAAGAATCATAAAAGATTTAGGTTTGGAAGATGATTATACTTTACTTGTAACAGGTACAGTACAAGAAGAAGATTGTGATGGGCTTTGTTGGCAATATATAATTAATGAAGATAAGATTAAACCAGAATTTGTAGTTATTACAGAGCCTACTTCTTGTAATATATATCGTGGGCAAAGAGGAAGAATGGAAATTAAAGTTTCTACTCACGGAGTAAGTTGTCACGGTTCTGCTCCAGAAAGAGGAGATAACGCCATTTATAAAATGGCTGATATTATTAACGAATTAAAGGTTTTACATACATGCTTAAAGAATGACAATTTTTTGGGAAAAGGTAGTTTAACAGTCTCTGAGATTTTCTTTTCGTCTCCTTCTAGATGCGCAGTTGCAGATGGATGCTCAATATCAATAGATAGAAGATTAACTTGGGGAGAAAGTTGGCAAGGTGCAATAGAAGAGATTAAAAATCTGCCTTCTTCAAAAGGATATAATGCGGATGTAGAATTATATACTTATGAAAAGCCTTCTTACACGGGTTTAATATATCCAACTGAGTCATACTTTCCAGCATGGGTTTTGGAAGAGGATCATCCAGCTTGTCAAACATTAGTAAAAGCTTATGGGAATTTATTTGATGAGAATCCTTTAGTTGATAAATGGACTTTTTCTACAAATGCCGTTTCAATTATGGGAAGATATGGTATACCTTGTGTTGGATTTGGGCCCGGACATGAAGATCAAGCTCATGCCCCAAATGAAAAAACTTGGAAAAGCGAACTAGTCAAAGCAACTGCTATGTATGCAACAATTCCAAAATTATATGTACAGAATTTTTCATAAAAATATTAGAAAGAGGGTATGATTTTTGCTTATTAAAAACGGAATAGTCGTAACCTCAAAAAATTGTGAGCAAAAGGATATAAGAATTAAGGCTGAAAAGATAGTAGAAATTAATTATAATTTATCTCCTTTTTTAGATGAAGAGGTTATTGATGCAAAGGGTAAATATGTGATACCTGGTGTAATAGATAGTCATACTCACTTTAGCCTCCATTCCAGAGGAACAACAAGCATAGATGATTTTTATTCTGGAGGAGTATCAGCTTCACTAGGAGGCGTTACTACTCATATCGATTTTGCCGATATTGAAGATGGTTCTTTGATGAAAGGTCTAGAAAGTAGATTGGAAGAAACTGTTAATTCTGTTATAGATTTTCATTTTCACATAGTAATAGACGACAAATTCAATCCTATTAAAGATGATGCTCAGTTACAGGAGATCAAAGATTTTGGAATATCTAGTTTAAAGGCTTTCACAACGTACAAAGGGTTGTATATGATTTCTGAAGATAAATGGGAACCTCTTTTTATAAAAGCCAAAGAAAACGAATTAATCGTAGCAATACATTGTGAAGATGACGAAATAATTCAAAGAAATGTTGAAGAGTTCAAAAAAGAAAAGAAGTTAGGAGTTCAATACCATCCTGATATTAGGCCTTCTATAGCAGAAGCTGAAGCTATAAGGAAGGTGTGTGAAATTGCAAAAAAGGTTAAAGCAACTATATATATAGTACATCTTTCTTCAAAAGAAGGATATGAAACAGTAAAAGCTTTTAAAAGCAAAGATTTTGATTTGTTAGTAGAAACTACTCCTCATTATCTTTTATTAACTAAAGATAAGTTAAAAGGTTCAGATGGACGGTTGTATTTGATGACTCCCCCTTTGAGAGAAAAAGAGGATAACGAAGCTCTTTGGCAAGGCATTAGAGAAAATGTTATTGATGTTGTAGCAACAGATCATTGTGCATATAGTAAAAAGCAAAAATTAATGGGAACAGATTCACTGGATATTTTCCCGGGTATACCCGGAGTTGAAACACTTCTTCCATTGGTTTATACATATGGAGTAAAAAATGGTCTTTTTTCAATAAATAAGATGGTTGAACTTTTATCAACAAACCCTGCAAAGATATTCAAACTTTTTCCTAAAAAAGGTGTGATAGAAAAGGGTTCAGATGCAGATTTGATTATATTTGATCCCAGTATCAAAGAAATATTAAACGATAAAAATGCCCATTCTAATGCCGGTTACAATCCTTTTAACGGATTCGAGGTCGAAGGTATGCCCGTAACTACGATTTTAAGAGGAAAAGTAATAGTAAAAGATAGAGAGTTTGTTGGTGAAAAAGGGTATGGAAAGTTTGTAAAAGCAGAATTTTGAGAAGTTATAAAATTATATATATCGGAGGAATGGACTATGAATACATTATTTAGAGGTAAAGATTTCATTTCAACACAAGATTGGAGTAGAGAAGAATTAGAAACTGTGTTTGAAGTTTCTAAGGAACTTAAAAAGAGATTTGCAATGGGTGAAGTAACAGATCATTTATTAAGAGCAAAAACTGTATTCATGCTTTTCTTCGAACAATCAACAAGGACGCGTAATTCTATTGAAGCTGGTATAACCCAGTTAGGTGGTCACGCCCACGATCTCACACCCGATAAAATGCAACTTTCACATGGTGAGTCTGCTAAAGATACTGCAATTGTTTTAAGTAGATTTGGCCATGGTATAGCTATTAGAAATTGTTTCTTTGGCATCGGAAATAAATATTTAAGAGATGTAGCAAAGTATGCAGATGTGCCCGTTATTAGTCTCCAAGATGATATTTATCATCCTTTACAAGGATTAGCTGACCTATTCACCATAAAAGAAAAAGTCGGAGATAACCTTCAAAACGTTAAAGTAACTGTATCTTGGGCTTATGCTACTTCTCATGCTAAACCACTTTCAGTCCCACAAACTCAAGCACTTCTCTTTACTAGATATGGCATGGATGTTACTATAGCTCATCCAAAAGAATTCCCTTTAATGCCAGAAATTATTGAGCAAGCTAAAGAAAACGCTGAAAAGTACAATGGTAGTATTAAATTTACAAACGATATGGATGAAGCGTTTGAAGGGGCTCAAATAGTTATTCCAAAAAATTGGGGAGGATTTTTAGGGGTCGAAGATCCTGATTCAGAAGAAGGCAAAAAGGCAATGAAAGCAAATCTAGAAAAGTATAAAGATTGGATTTGTGATGAAAGAAGAATGACACTTGCTGATAAAAACGTTTTATATATGCATGCTATGCCCGCTGATAGGGGAAAAGAAGTAACAGATTCTGTTATAGATGGTCCTCATTCTATTATATATGATGAAGCTGAAAATCGGTTACATACTGCTAAAGCAATTATGGCTTTAACAATGGGGGGAAGACCGTAGTTTATAGTGGAGGTGATTAATTATTTTTAAATTCGTTAATAAACCAATTAAAAGAGTCGATGCTTACGAAAAGGTCACTGGAAAAGCAAAATTTGCAGATGATTTGGAGTTTGCTAATATGCTCTATGCTAAAGTACTAAGGACTAAATATCCATCTGCTAAAATTCTTAACATTAATGTTGATAAGGCTTGGGAAGTAGCTGGAGTTAAGTCAGTTATTACAGCAAAGGATGTCCCAAATAATAGATTCGGAGTTATAGTACCAGATCAACAAGTTTTTGCTCAAGATAGGGTGTTTTACATAGGAGATGGAATAGCTGCAGTTGCAGCTGAAAGCATAGAAGCAGCTGAAAAAGCAGTAGAACATATTGAGGTTGAGTATGAAGAACTTCCTGGGGTCTTTGATCAATTAGAAGCTAGAAACACAGCTCCCATACACCCCGAGAAGAGTAGTAATGAAGTTGTGCATCATAAGTTGAGAAAAGGTAACGTGGAAGAAGGTTTTAATAATTCTGATATTATTCTTGAAAGGGAATATGAAACACAATTTATCGAACATGCTTACTTAGAACCAGAGGTTGTAATAGCTGTGCCTTATGAAAACAATAGTTTAGTCACTATATATGGTTCAGTACAAAATCCTTTTGCATGTAGAAATGCAGTTGCGGCTGTGTTGAAAGTTGGTTATAACCAGGTTAGAGTGATCCAAAATCATATTGGAGGTTCTTTTGGAGGGAAAGATGAAGTTATCTCTTCAATGGCTGCTCGAGCCGCAGTTTTGGCTTTAAAAACTAATAGACCAGTTAAATTAAAGAATTCTAGGGAAGATTCTATAATTGAGAGTTATAAAAGACATCCTTACAAAATGAAATACAAAGTAGGTGTCACAAAAGAGGGGAAAATAAAAGCAATGGAGATAGAAGCTGTTGCAGATAGTGGTGGTTACGCATGTCAGACCCCATTTGTGACATGGAGATCAGTTGTTCAGGCAACAGGACCTTACGAGATTCCTAATGTGAAAACTGATACTTATGGATATTATACAAATAATGTTTATACTGGAGCTATGCGTGGTTATGGTTCACCACAAGTTATATTTGCCCAGGAATCTCTTATGGACGAATTAGCAAAAGAGTTAGGAATGAATCCTTTAGAGTTCAGATTAAAAAACATATTTAGAGATAATTCTATTACTGCAAGTGGACAATTGCTTAATAATCATAAGGTGAGTCTTGAAGAGGTTATTAAAAAAGCATCTGCTAAAATTGATTTCATGAATAAATACAATAAATATAGTAACGAACAAAATAGTGATAAAAGAAAAGGAATAGGCATGGCCGTTAGTTATCGAGGAGTTAGTTTGGGGGCAGAAGCTGTAGATGCTGCAGGCGTTGTTTTATCTATTCAAAAAGATGGTTCAGTTTATTTTTATAGTGGATTGGCTGAAAATGGGCAAGGTTTGAAAACCGCCTATACTCAGATCATATCTGAAGAGTTAGGAATTAACATTGATAAGATAAATTTCTTAATAGTCGATACTTTAATTTCTCCGGATAGCGGTTCTACTGTTGCATCTAGAGCTACTTTGGTAGGAGGAAATGCAACAATCGACGCAGCAAAAAGATTAAAGAAAAAACTAACAGAATTTTTAATTGAAAAACATAACTTGTCTTGTTCGGAATTATTTTTTAGAGATAACAACATTTATCTTCCAGACGGAGAAAAATTAATTTCTTTCGGTGAAGCTGCTACTCAAGCTTATAACTCAGGTGTTTTTCTCTCTACTTACGGTTGGTACAAATCTCCTCAAATTAGCTGGGATGAAAAATCTGGGCAAGGAAAACCTTATTTTACTTATGTTTATGGGTGCCAAATAGCGGAGGTAGAAGTAGATACAGGAACTGGTGAGATTAAGGTTCTAAATATGGTTGCAGCTCATGATGTAGGAAGAGCTATAAATCCTGCAGGTGTTTTAGGGCAAATTTATGGCGGAATTATGATGAGTTTAGGGTACGGAATTATGGAAGAAGTAGATATAGAAGAAGGTTATATTAACAATACAAATTTTGATGAATATTTGATTCCCAACGCTAAAGATATGCCAAATATATATCCTATAATTGTTGAAAATCCTGATCCCGTTGGACCATACGGCGCGAAATCCATTGGAGAGCCAACTTTAGAGTTAGGAGCAGCTGCTATCTCTAACGCAGTAGCACAAGCTATTGGTAGAAGAATTAGATCACTGCCTTTGAATTTAGAAAAAGTTCTCATTGGCCGCTCTCTTAAAAAAGGAAGGAAGAAAAAATGATTGAATACGAATTTTTGAAAGCAGAGTATTTAGGAAATGCTTTAAAAATATTAGATAGTTATAAAAACGTTAAGTTATTAGCTGGAGGTACAGACATACTTGTAGATATTCATAAGAAAAGTAAACGATTAGGTGAGTTTAACTATATCTTGGATATTTCTAATATTAAAGAATTAAAATATATAGAAGAAACTAACCAAACAGTAGAAATAGGGCCGTTATGCACACATACAATGTTAATAGAATCAGAATTAATAAGTAATCTGTATCCGTTTTTGGTTACTGCAGCCAAAACAATTGGTTCTCCACAAATTAGAAACAGAGGAACTGTGGGAGGCAATATCTCTAACGCTTCGCCAGCTGCAGATCTCGTTCCTCCTTTAATAGCTTTAGAAACTCAATTAGAATTGAGTTCTGTTGAAGGGAAGCGCTTTGTTCCTTTAGAAAAGTATATAATTGGACCTTATAAAACATCTCAAAATCCCGATGAATTAATTACAAAAATAATAATCCCAAAGATTGATAAAGAATATTTTGGTGTTTTTTTGAAGATAGGAAGGAGAAGAGCTGTAAACATTGCAAGGCTTAACTTAGCGATTCTTGCAAAAGTAAAACAAAATATAATCGAGGATATTAGAATAGTACCTGGTTCAGCTACTCCATATCCAGTAAGATTTACTAATTTAGAACAAGAAATAACAGGTAAAAGAATTGATCAAATAATTATAGAAAAGATTACACCTAAGATATCTGAAGAAATGATTTCAATTACAGGTGAGAGATGGTCTACTCCTTATAAAAAACCTGCCTTGGAAGCTCTGTTTAAACGTGGAATGGAAAGCATATTCGCTGTGTTTAACAATTAGAGGAGGAAGATTCAATGAATAAAATTAGCGTTACTTTTTATGTTAATGGGAAAAAAGAGGTTCTTGAAGTAACACCAAAAGAAAGACTTTTAGATACTTTAAGAGATCAGCTAAAATTAAAAAGTGTCAAAGAAGGTTGTGATGTTGGAGAATGTGGGGCTTGCACTGTAATACTTAATGGCGAAGCTGTTCATTCTTGTTTAGTATTAACTGCTCAACTCGATGGAGATGAGGTGTATACCACAGAAAGTTTAGAAAAAGACGGACTATTGGATCCCCTTCAGCAAGCTTTTATAGACCACCAAGCTATACAGTGTGGCTTTTGTACCCCTGGTATTCTTATGTCGTCAAAGGCTCTATTAAATAAGAATCCCAATCCTACAAGAGAAGAAATTAAAACAGCTATAGAAGGTAATTTGTGTAGATGTACTGGTTATGAACAAATTATACAAGCTATTGAAAGTGTCAGCGAAAAAACTAAGTAGTAGGTGATTATATGTCTAATATTTTAATAAAGAATGTAAAAAGTATCGTTACGATGAATGAAAATAGAGAAATATTAAAAGGATATTCTATACTTATAAAAGGAAATAAAATAGAGAAAATAGGTAAGGATATAGATATAAGTGATGAAAAATTGGATGAAATAATTGACGGTTCAAACAGTTATGTTTACCCCGGATTAATCAATACGCACCACCATTTTTATCAAACTTTAACTAGGAATATTCCTCAAGTTCAAAATGTTGAGCTATTTGATTGGTTAAAGTTTTTGTATCCAATATGGGCGAAAGTATCTCCCCAGGCAGTTTATTATAGTACACTTGTTGCTGCAGGAGAGCTTTTGAAAACTGGATGTACTACCTCTGTCGACCATTTTTACGTTTTTCCAAAAGATCAACCGCCTGATTTGCTAGACAATGAATTTAAAGCAGCCAAAGATATAGGAATAAGATTGCATGCGAGTAGAGGGAGTATGTCTTTGAGTGAAAAAGGCGGTGGACTACCTCCTGACTCGGTAGTTCAAACTGAGAGAGAAATTTTAGAAGATTCTCAAAGAGTGATAGAAAAATTCCATGATCCTTCTGTTTATTCTATGAATAGAGTGATTCTTGCCCCCTGTTCTCCTTTTTCAGTAACCAAAGAGTTGCTTGAGGAATCAATAAAATTAGCTCGCCACTACAACGTTTCCAGTCATACGCATTTAGCTGAAACTAAAGATGAAGAGCGATTCTGTTTAGATAAATTTGGCTTGCGACCTCTTGAATATATGGAAAGTTTAGGATGGACAGGACCAGATGTTTGGTATGCACACGGTGTTCATTTCACCGAGAAAGAAATAGATAAACTTGCTTCAACAAAAACTGGAGTAGCACATTGCCCTGTTTCAAATCAAAAATTAGCTTCAGGAGCTGCTAAAATTCCTTATATGTTAAATAAAGGCGTTAGATTAGGGCTCGCAGTTGATGGAAGTGCTAGTAATGATTCATCAAATATGATTTTAGAGATGAAAATTGGTTTTTTGATGAATCGTTTGATACACGGGATTAAAAGTATAACTGCCGAAGATATTTTGTACATGGCAACAGTGGGAGGAAGCCAATTAATTAACCAACCCGAATTGGGTAGTTTAGAAGAAGGAAAAGCTGCTGATTTATTTTTAGTTAATTGTAACAGACTAGGATACACTGGAGGACTTTACGACCCTATTTCTCTTTTAATTAACACAGGAGATACGCAGATCGTAGACATAACCATAGTTAACGGTGAAATTGTAGTTAAACAAGGACAACTTGTTAATGTAGATGAAAGAAAGATAATCGAAGAAGCAAACCGAATATCAAAAGCTATGGTTGAATAAGGAGGTCTTTAATGCTGCTTTTAACCAACGCTAAGATTTTAACTTTTGATGAGAATATGACAATTATCGAAGATGGAGCAATTTTTATCGAAAATGGAACGATCAAAGACATTGGGAATACTGAAGAGTTAGAAATGAAATACCCTGATGCTGTTTTTAAGAATGTTAAGAATAAGATAGTAATGCCAGGACTAATAAATACTCACACGCATTTATACAGCACATTTGCCAGAGGTATGGATTTAAAAGATAAACCACCATCAAATTTTGTGGAAATTTTAAAAAAATTGTGGTGGCGTTTGGATAATACTTTAAATGAAAAAGATATATATTATAGTGCTCTTTTTGCTATATGCGAATGTATCAGAAATGGTGTGACAACTATTTTCGACCATCATGCTAGTTATAACTATATCGATGGAAGTTTAGATATTATTGCAGATGCTGTTAAAAGATGTGGAATTAGAGCTAATTTATCATATGAAATATCAGATAGACATGGTAAAGAAAAATCACAAGCTGCAATTAAAGAAAATGAAAGGTTCATAAGAAAAGTACAACTTATTAAAAACAGTCATTTAAAGGGTCTGATAGGATTACATGCTTCTTTTACTTTAGAGGACGAAACACTTAAAACAGTTTCTGAATTATCTCAAGAATTGAACATTCCTATTCACGTTCATGTTGCAGAAGGGATTCAAGATTACCAAGACAGTGTAAAAAGAGGGTACAACGGAGTAATAGATAGATTAAATAGATTTAATATCTTAAATCCCGGATCTTTGCTCGTTCATGGGGTTCACATACAAAAAGAAGAAATTGATGCCTTAAAAAGAAGCGGTTCATATTTAATTCATAACCCTGAATCAAATATGAACAACGCTGTAGGAGCCTCGCCCATTAAAAGCTTTATTGAAAATAATATCGTTACAGGTTTAGGAACAGATGCATATACACACGATATGTTTGAGAGTATAAAAATGGCGAATTTACTATATAAACATGAATCAAAAGATCCAAGAGTTGGATGGAACGAAGTTTACGATATGGCTTTTATTAATAATAAAAAGATAGCAAGCAGGTTTTTTGACAAAAAATTAGGTTCAATTGAAAAAGGATTACCTGCAGATTTAATAGTTGTTGATTATTCTTCTCCAACACCAATTGAAAAAGAAAATGTCTTTGCCCATATTTTATTTGGAATGAATGGGTCTATGGTACAAACAGTTCTCGTTGATGGGAAAATACTTATGGATAATCGGGAGGTGACTTTTTTAGATTATGAACAATTACGAAGAAAAACTCAAAAACAAGCAAGAGACTTCTGGAAAAGATTTTAAAGAATACTTTTCCCCCAGCAACATTCAAGATGCAGTAGAATTACTTAGCGAATATGGTTCAGATATTAGAATTATAGCAGGTGGAACAGATATTCTTGTAGAATATTTTGATAAGTTGTACGAAATTGAACGATGGCTTGACCTTAAAAATATTGAACAGATGAAAAAAATAGAAGTAAAGAATGACGTTATAGAAGTTGGCTCACTTGTTACACATGCTCAAATTGAAAAATCCGATACAATTAGAGAATACTTACCCGTTTTAAATGCAGCTGCTTGGGATGTAGGTTCACCCCAAATCAGAAATCGTGGAACTATTGGTGGCAATATTTGCACTTCTTCTCCTGCGGGAGACTTATTGGCTCCACTTATTGCTTATGATGCTATTTTTAGATTGGTTTCTAAAAACAATACAAGAGACATAACCGCTGAAGATTTTTTCGTTGGTCCAAAAAGAAACGTTCTTCAAAATGATGAGATACTTTACAAAATTATTATCCCTATTCCTAAGAAAAATAGCTATGGAAAATGGATTAAAGTTGGAAAAAGAAAGGCTTTAATTATTTCAAGTATTACTCTTGCTTTTGTAATTTCCTTTGACAATGAAAACAGAATAGAAAAAGTTCGATGTTGCCTTGGTTCAGTTGCCCCAACTCCTATTTCTATAAAACAGATTGAGAAGATAATGTTGAATAAGAAATTAAGCGACATAGAGTATGAAAATATTGGAAGAATGGTTTCAGAAAACATTTCCCCTATTGATGATATTAGAGGTACTAAAGAGTATCGACGTGAAGTAGCAAAAAGAATTACTATCAATGCTTTGGAAGAAATAGAAAGGATGGTGAGGGTAGGTTGAAAATATCCATAACTGTAAATGGAGAAGTAAGAAATCCTGAAGTAAGTTCGACTACCCGTTTGTTAGATTTGTTAAGAGATGATCTAAAGCTAACTGGGACTAAAGAAGGTTGTGGAAAAGGAGAATGCGGGGCTTGCACAGTTATAATGAATGGTGAACTAGTTACTTCCTGTTTAGTTTTAGCTTATCAAGCTGATGGAGCAGAAATTATAACAATTGAAGGATTAGGATTTGAAGATAAGATTGATCCCATTCAAGAAGCGTATATCGAAACCGGCGCAGTTCAATGCGGATTCTGTACTCCAGGGTTCATCATTTCAACTAAAAAGTTGTTAGAAGAGAATCCTAATCCTACCGATGAAGAGATCAGAAGGGGACTTTCAGGAAATATATGTAGATGTACAGGATATCAAAAGATTATAGACGCAGTGAAATTAGCCTCTAAAAAGTTAGAAAAGATTAAAAGAGGTGAGAAAGTTGAAGCCAAATAAGTATGTAGGTGAGAACGTTTTTAAGGTAGATGCGCAAGATAAAGTTACAGGAAAAGCCCTTTATCCTGATGATATATATTTTGAAGATATGCTTTATGTAAAAGTCAAAAGGGCGACTCATCCCCATGCAATTCTTCAAAAATTAGATGTTAGTAGGGCAGAAGCTCTACCAGGAGTTGTAAAAGTAATTACAAAAAAAGATTTTCCTAATTTAAACAAATTTGGATTGATTGTAAAAGATCAACCTGTTTTAGTTGGAATAGGCGAGAAAATGAGGTTCATGGGTGATGCCCTTGCAATAGTAATTGCTAAAAGTAAAGAAATTGCTAATAGAGCTGTAAAATTGATAAAGGTTGAAGTAAAAGAGTTAGAAGTGATCTCAAATCCCTTTAGAGCGATGGAAAGCGATGCCCCAAAAATTCATGAAGAAGGAAATATATTGCTTACTCATTATTTAAACAAAGGAGACATCGAAAAAGGATTCAAAGAATCTGATGTAGTAATAGAAAAAGAGTATAAAACTCAGCATATAGATCAGCTGCCACTGCAGGTAGAATCAGGAGTTGCCATGTATGATGAGAAGAATGGGGTTGTTACTATCTGGGCTGCGACTCAGTGGCTTCATGATAGCCAAGCAGATATTGCTCAATCACTTAATTTACCAAAAGAAAAAATAAGACTTATCCAACCAGTAATTGGTGGAGCTTTTGGAAGAAAAGAAGACATATCTGTTCATATTCATTTGGCCTTAGCTGCAATGGTAACTAAAAGACCTGTTAAATTGACTTACACAAGAGAAGAGTCGATGACAGCTCAGTCAAAAAGACACCCAATATATATTAAAGCAAAAACTGGTGCAACCAAAGATGGGAAGTTAAAAGCTTGGAAAGTTGAAGTTGTTGGAGATACAGGCGCTTATGCATCAAGTGGACCTGCCGTAGTTCACAAAGGAATGTACCATTGTACAGGGCCTTACGACGTTCCAAACGTAAAGGGTGTTGCTTACACTGTTTATACAAATAACACCTATGGTGGAGCTATGAGAGGCTTTGGAACAACTCAATTGGCATTTGCTTATGAATCTCAAATGAATATCCTTGCTGAAGAATTACGCATGGATCCAGTTGAACTTAGATTAAAGAATGCATATAGAATTGGCTCTACGACACCTAACGGTCAAAAATTAATCCAAAGTGTTAACGTTGTTAAAACGATCGAAGAAGCTGCAAAACTCTCCAAAGAAAAAGAAGGTGTTTTGTATGAAGAAAAAAGGTAGAGGCATGGCGACTATAATGTTTGGTTATGGATATGGTGAAGGATTTCCTGATTACTCTCATGCAAGTATAGAGTTAACTGATGATGAAAAGATTTTAGTTAAAACTGCCGCTGCCGATGTTGGACAGGGAGTGCTTACTGTTATTACTCAAGTAGCAGCTGAAGTTTTGAAAGTAGATATAAATAAAGTAAAAGTAATTCAAGGAGACACTCATAAAACTAAAAATTCTGGTTCCACATCAGCAACACGTCAAACAACTTTTAGTGGAAATGCTGTAAAAATGGCCAGTGAAGATTTGCTTGGAAAAATATATTATTATACAAGTTTAGAGTTTAAAAGTAATTATCCTGAATTAGGGATTAAAGATGGAACAGTTTTTTTAAATGAAAATCCAGATAAAAAAATCAGCATATGGGAGCTTAAAAAGTTAGTTGAAAATAAAGGTGAAAGCTTAAAAGGCGAGGCTACATATTTCCCACCCACATATGCACCTAATCCTGAAAATGGACAATCTGATTTGTTGTATGTTGCATATACTTTTATGACCCAAATTATAGACGTTGAAGTTGACACTGTTACAGGAGTTGTCGAAGTGAAAGATGTTTATACCGCTCTTGATTGTGGTAAAGCAATAAATCCAATCAACGTAGAAGGCCAAATAGAAGGTGGCACAGCTCAAGGTATAGGTATGGCCCTTATGGAAGAAACGGTGATAAAAGAAGGTATAACACTAAACCCTAATATGACTGGTTACCTTGTTCCAACTTCACTGGATGTTCCAAAATTTCACTCTATTTTAGTTGAAAACGAAGATTCAATTGGCCCTTTTGGAGCTAAAGGTATAGGCGAACCAACAACCATTGCTGCATCTCCAGCGATAGCGGATGCAATTTATAACGCAATAGGAGTAAGGTTTTATGAATTACCTATAACTCCTGAAAAAATTATCGCTGCTTTAAAGGAAAAAGAAAACTGTGATTAACAATATATTTTTAACTGGTAGAATCGGAGTTGGAAAAACAACCATTATAAAAAAGGTTTTAAAGAAATTGAAACCGAAAATCGGAGGCTTTACGGTTTATAAAGAGGGAGAAATATTTAATTGGAATGCTTTTTATCTAATCGAAGGTAGTTATTTAATCGATGAAAAAATTGTTTTAAATTTATCTGAAGAGAATAGATTCGCATTTCGAAAAGAGAATTATTCTAAGTGGATAGTTAATACAAAAGCCTTTGAAGAAGTTGGTGTGAGATTACTTTCTCCATCAAATTTTGTTGACATTATTATAATGGACGAATTAGGTAGATTTGAATTGAATGCTTTTGAATTTCAAAAAAAGGTGTATTCTCTATTAGATTCTAAAATTCCTGTTTTAGGTGTCATAAAAGATGAATCAAATGAGTTTCTTGATAAAATTCGTAATAGAACAGATGTAGAAATTTTTAAAATTACCCAAGAGAATAGAGAGAACAAATATGAAGATATATATAATTTAGTTAAAAATTTAATAAGTTATCAAAAATCTTTTTGAGGAAGTGATTGCATGGCTAATATATCTGTTAATCTTTTGAGAATGTTATTAAAAAATCCAGTTATGCCCGCGGCAGGTCCTCCTATTAGAAATGGTGAAGCTGCTCATAGAGCAAAAGAAGGTGGAGCTGGGGCTATAGTCACTAAAACCGTTTCCGTTGAAGCAGCAAAAGTTCCAAAACCTAATATGGCTCAAGTTAAAGGTGGTTTTATAAACACGGAATTATGGTCCGAACTTCCTTTAGAAAAATGGATAGAAAAAGAGTATCCAAAAGTAGTTGAAACTGGATTGCCTGTAATTATTGGAGTAGGATATACCGCTGAAGAAATTAGGGAAGTTATTCCAAGAATAGAAAAATTTGCAGATTGTTTTGAATTATCAACTCATTATTTAGGTAGCGATCCAACCCCTATGATTAACAGCATCAAAGCTGCTAAAGAGTCAACTAATCTTCCTGTAATGGTTAAATTAAGCCCACAGATTGATATCCCCACATTTTCTAAAGAAGCTGAAAAAGCTGGCGCAGATGGGATTGTACTGATAAATTCTTTTGGTCCAACATTGGATATAGATTTGGAAACTGGACGAGCCTTACTAGGTAGTAAAAATGGTTATGGTTGGCTTTCAGGACAAGCGATCTTTCCTTTGGCACTTAAATCTGTCTTTGAAGCAGTAAAATCTGTTAATATTCCAGTCATTGGTGTAGGAGGTATAAGTACCGCTAAAGAGGCCATAAAGATGATTATGGCAGGCGCTCAAGCTGTTCAGGTATGTACGGCAGCTATTTTAAATGGACCACAAATATATGGGAAAATATCTAAAGGCATTGAAGAGTTTCTCGATAGTCATGGTTACAACTCTTTAGATGAAATTAGAGGGATTGCCCAACAGAATATTATTGATCATCCAAGGTATGAGTTAGTAATACCTAAAGTGGATGATGAAAAGTGTACAGAATGTGGTCTTTGCTTAAAAAGTTGTGTGTACGATGCAATACATTTGGTTAAATCACTTCATAGTGTAAGAATTGATGAAGATAAATGCGAAGGATGCGGTTTGTGTGTCTCCAGATGCAATTTCAATGCCTTAACTATCTGAGATATACGGAAGGAGACTACTTTTTATGTCTAATAAGAACCTTTTGCCTGTTGCTTTAGGAAAAGAAAAGGCAGATATTGTTTTTAAAAATGGGAAAATAATCGACGTTTTTAATGAAAGAATTATTGAAGAAGACTTGGCTGTTTCGAATGGAAAAATTATTGGTTGGGGTAATTATTCTGGAGTTAAAGAAATTGATTTAAATGGGAAATACATTTCTCCTGGTTTTATTGATGCTCATTTGCATTTAGAAAGCACAATGGTTTCCGTTGAAGAGTTTGCTAAGACAGTCATTCCCTTAGGAACATTAACGATTGTTGCAGATCCCCATGAAATTGCAAACGTTGCAGGAGAGATAGGTGTTGAATATTTTCTTAATTTAGGGAAAAATTTACCTTGGAATTTTAATTTAATGATTCCTTCCTGTGTTCCCGTAACTCCTTTTGATAATTCAGGCGCCGTTTTAGATGCTTTAAAGATAAAAGAAATGTTATCAAAAAATCAATTCTTTGGTTTAGGAGAGGTAATGGATTTCGAAGGTATTATAAATGGCCAAGATTATATATGGGATAAGATAGAGTTGATGCAAAATTATTTTATCGATGGGCATGCGCCAAAATTAAAAGATAAATTATTAAATGCATATCTTTTGGCGGGTATTCGAGCGGACCACGAAACAACAACTTCACAAGAGGCTTTAGAAAAAGTTTCTAAAGGTTTGTATGTAATGGTAAGAGAAGGGTCGGTTACAAGGGATTTAGAAAGTATATTACCAGCAATAAACGACTCTAATGTTAGCTATTTTCTATTTGCAACAGATGATAGGCATCCTGAAGATTTATTATCAGAAGGACATATTAATTTCATGATTAAAAAAGCCATAAGTTTGGGGATGAATCCTTTAAGAGCAATTAGGCTTGCAACAATTAATGCGGCTAAAGCCCTCGGAATCAATTATTTAGGAGCTATTGCCCCTGGTTATCAAGCGGATTTAATTATTGTAGAAAATTTGAATGATCTAACTATAAAGGAAGTTTATAAAGATGGAATGTTGGTAGCAAAAGAGGGAAAGTTTCTTTTTTCTATAAATAGCGGTAATTCTTCTAAGCCAGAACCGGTATTTAATTCTATTAAAATTCCTAAAATTAAAGAAAATGATTTTCATATGCCACAAGGTGAAACATATAGAATCATGAGTTTAATAAAAGATCAGATAGTTACTAAATTAGATTTTTTTTCTCCAAAATCCGAATTATATGAAGATGAATTAATAAAAAATGGGATAAATAAAATTGCAGTTGTCGAAAGGTACCAGAAAAATGGTAAAATAGGACTAGGCTTATTAAAAGAATTTAATTTAAAATCAGGTGCAATTGCTAGCTCAATAGCTCATGATTCTCATAATATCATAGTTATAGGGAGCAATTCTTACGATATGAAAGTCGCTGTTGAAAAAATATCAGAACTTCATGGTGGAATCGTTGTAACTAAAGATGGGAACGTGCTAGATTTTTTACCGTTACCGGTTGGAGGATTAGTTTCTGAAGAACCTATTGAATATGTTTCACAAAAGTTGAAAGATCTAAGAAAAATTGTCTATGATTTAGGTGTAAAGATTCAAAGTCCATTTATGACTTTAGCTTTTATGGGTTTACCAGTTGTTCCAGAACTTAAAATTACTTGCGAAGGGTTGTACGATGTTGTAAACCATTCTTTCGTAAGTTTGGTGTTAGAATAAACATTCCAAATGAGGGGGTTAGCACATGGCTGAAACAAAACAGGTAGGCTTTTTAGAAAGAACTTTTAAATTGAAGGAAAACGGAACTAACGTTAGGACGGAAGTATTGGCAGGGATCACCACGTTTATGACCATGGCGTATATTATATTCGTAAACCCGTCTATTTTGAGCGATGCTGGCATGCCTTTCAATGGAGTATTTATTGCTACTATTGCAGGAGCTATTTTAGGTACTGTGATGATGGCACTTCTATCGAATTATCCTTTTGCATTAGCTTCAGGAATGGGATTGAACGCATTTTTTGCTTATTCTGTTGTTATAGGAATGGGGGTTAGTTGGCAAACTGCCCTTGGTATTGTATTTATGGAAGGTATCATATTTATTATCTTGAGCGTTACCCCTGTTAGACAAATGATCGTTAACTCTATCCCCATGGGTTTAAAAACGGGTATAAGTTCCGGAATTGGTTTGTTTATTGCATTTATTGGATTACAAAATGCTGGAATAGTGGTAGCAGATCCCGCCACGCTAGTTAGAATGGGGGACATATTTTCAGGAACGGCTTTAATTGCTATTTTAGGTTTAATCATCACTGGAATTTTGCATGCATTAAGAGTTAAAGGGGCTTTACTAATAGGCATTATTATTGCAACTATTTTAGGATTGTTCAATGGAGTTACACCAACTCCTCAAGGAGTAGTTGCTTTGCCTAAAATGGCTGATTGGAATCAGGTTTTATTTGAATTAGACTTAAGATCAGCTTTTAGTTTTAGTATGATAGGTGTTTTGATTTCTTTCTTATTCGTTGACCTTTTCGATACAGCCGGAACTTTAGTAGGAGTTAGCCAACAAGCAGGATATTTGAAAGAGGACGGTTCTCTTCCCAAGGCAGATAAAGCTCTCTTGGCGGATGCTATAGCCACGACAGGCGGTGCTCTTTTTGGAACAAGTACAGTAACAACATACGTCGAATCTGCTTCTGGAGTTTCTGAAGGTGGTAGAACAGGGCTTACAGGTATTGTTGTTGCCTTTTTGTTTTTCTTATCGCTGTTTTTTCAACCAATAATTGCTATAGTTCCAGGTGCTGCAACTGCTCCAGCTTTGATAATAGTAGGTGTAATGATGTTATCCAATATAAGGACTATTAAATGGGATGACTTTACAGAAGTTTTACCCGCTTTTGTTGCTATGATAGCTATGCCATTAACTTATTCAATTTCAAATGGAATAGCTTTAGGATTCATTACATATCCAATAATTAAATTATTCACTGGAAAAGCTAAAGAGGTTCATTGGTTAGTATATGTTTTATGTGCATTGTTTATCGTGTATTTTATATGGTTATAAATCAGAAATAGAAAGGTTGGTTTAATGGTTACGTCTGTAGTTTTGGCAGCGGGTGAATCAAAAAGAATGGGGAAAATAAAACAGTTACTTCCTTGGGGAGATAAAACTGTAATAGAGAGTGTTGTTTTCAATCTAATTCATTGTCAATATATAAGAGAGATAAGAGTAGTACTTGGGGCTAATTATGAAAAAATTAAACCAATTTTTTCTAATATTAGTGAAAAGAAAATAAAAGTATTAATTAATGAAAATTACAAAAACGGAATGATAACAACCGTTTGGACAGGTTTGAAACTTCTCCCAAAAGATACAGAATATATTCTTTTTACTTTGGGAGATATGCCTTTAATTAGAACAGCTACTTATAATCAATTGATGACAGAATTAACTAAAAATAAGCCCCCTATTTTAGCCCCTACATATATGGGCTGTAGGGGGCATCCTTTGATAGTTCATAAAACATTTGTCCCTGATATATTTAAGTTAAATGGACCTGGTGGATTAAGGAATCTTCTGAAACTTTACCCTGAGAAAATTAATTATTTAGAAGTAGAAGATGAAGGTATATTAATTGACATCGATACTCCCGAGGAATACGAAAAATATAAACATTAATCTAATACAAAGGAGTGTTTTTATGAAAAAGTATTTCTTATTCTTTATATTTATTCTCTTATTAATGATAACTACACTTTTTTCTTCTGACTTTGTTATTGTGAGAGATATGGTAGGAAGAGAGGTAAAAGTTCCTGCTAATGTTGAAAGAATTGTAACTACCTATAAACCAGCCACGCAGTTTGTCTTTGCATTAAATGCGCAGGATAAGCTGGTAGGTGTGGATGATGGATCAAATAGGGAAAAATTATTCAGTTACATGTATCCAGAAATTAAAAATCTAACCGCTGTGGGTTCAAAAAGAGAAGGAGTAAATATTGAAACAATCGCTTCACTACAACCAGATGTGGTTATTTTATTTCCCCATAACGAAGCAGAATTAACAGCATCTAAACTAGAAAAATTAGGGATAGCATCTTTCGTAATTAATCCTGAAAGTTTAGAACAAATAAGAGAAACTAACATATTACTTGGTAAAGTATTAGGTTTAGAAGAAAAGGCAAGAATAGTCGATGAACAGTTTGAAAATATTCTAAATATATTACAAAGGACAAAGAACTTACCAAACAATCAAAAAAAAGTTATTTATTTTGCTAATTCAGAATTATTAGATACAGTTGGCGAAGGTTTATTGCAAACTGATATGATAGAATTAGCAGGGGGTATAAATCCTGCCGCAATGAGCAAAAAAGGTTTTGTGAAGATTTCCCCTGAACAATTGATCGTTTGGAATCCTGATATGGTAGTTACTTCTCAAGGATACAGAGGAAATATAGATGATTTATTAAATGATCCTAAATATCGTTATGTCAAGGCTTTTAAAAATAAAGAAGTTTATCGATTCCCTTCAGAATTAGAACCATGGGATTATCCTAACCCTTCTTCATATTTAGGAATGTTATGGTTAGCTATAAACGCTCATCCTGATTTATTTACAAATATTGATTATGAACAAATTGTAAATGATTTTTATTATACATTGTACGGGATCTCTTACAATGAACTTTTAAATAAGGCAAATAACTAAAAATTACTTGGAGATATAAAAATGCATATACAAAGTCAAAGAAAAACATTAACACTATTAATTATATTATTAATCTCTGTTTTTATAATTTCTCTTTTTATAGGGAGATACAAAATATCTATATCTGAAATTTTAACAAATATGGGGACCCGAATTATTAGAGAAGAATCTATAAATAGCAACGATTGGAATGTTTTTTTCTATATACGTTTACCAAGAATAATTTTAGTTACGATAGTTGGTGCCATTTTATCCATGACTGGGGCGACATATCAAAGCGTTTTTAGAAATCCTTTAGCTTCGCCTTCGATTTTAGGAGTATCAGCTGGATCAGCTTTTGGGGTAGCTTTAGGAATTTTGCTGAACAAAGAGGGTTTGTTAGGACCTTACTTATTCTCCTTTTCTTTTGGGCTTATAGCGGTGTTTTTAACTTTTTATATCTCTGTATGGAGTAAAGTTAAGGGAGTTACAGTTTTAGTCTTAGCTGGAATGGCTGTAACTTCTTTTTTCAATGCGGGAGTTTCTTTAATACAGTACTTAGCTGATCCCTATGAGAAATTACCAAATATTGTTTTTTGGCTGATGGGAGGATTTAACAGAGCTGGATGGAGAGAGGTTTATATTTCTCTATTTAGTATGGTTCCCGGTATTATAATACTTTTAATATTGAGATGGCATTTAAACGTTATGTCAATGGGGGATGAAGAAGCCATATCGATGGGTGTCAACGTTAAATGGACGAGGATATTATTAATATTTGTTAGCACTGTGATGATTGTTCCAACAGTTGCTGTTGCTGGCCAAGTAACTTGGATAGGTTTGGTAACTCCTCATATAGCGAGATACATTATAGGAGCGAATCATAGGTATATGCTTCCAGCAGCAGGTGTTTTAGGAGGTATATTGTTATTAATTATGGATAATATTGCAAGAACTCTCACTCCATCTGAGATACCTATAAGTATTGTTACTGCATTTATTGGTGCCCCTTTTTTTGTGTATCTTCTTATACGTAGAAGAGAAAGTGGGTGGAATCAATGATAAAGGTTAAAAACCTATCTTTTTCATATGAACCTAATAAAAAAACAATCGATGATATTAATTTTTCTTTTAATAAAGGAGAGCTTGTAGCTTTGTTAGGACCAAATGGTTCTGGGAAAACTACTATTTTGAAATGTTTAAATGGCCTATTAAAACCGTATTTCGGAGAAATTTATATCGAAGATTCTAATATCCGCCATTTAAAAAATAGAGAGATTGCCAAACTTATTAGCGTTGTACCTCAAGAACATGCATCGGTTTTTTCCTATTCTGTGTTGGATATAGTATCAATGGGTGTAACGCCTTATCTAACCTTAGGAAAAATGCCCAATAATAAAGATTACGAGAAGGCTTTTGAAATGCTTAAATTTTTCAATATTGGAAAGCTTTCAGAAAAAAATTTCAATCAATTAAGTGGTGGAGAAAAGCAATTAGTTTTGATTGCAAGAGCTTTGATGCAAGATACTGATTATTTAGTAATGGATGAACCTACATCTCATTTGGATTTTAAAAATCAGTACTTATTAATGAAAGAGATGAAAAAGTTGAGTGAAGAAGGAAAAGGGGTTATTACTGCTCTACATGATCCAAATTTGGCTCTCAGATTTTGCGATAAAATTATTATGGTAAAAAACGGGCAAATAATTTCAAGTGGCGAAAAAGAAAAAGTTATGAATGCAAAGAATCTTCAAACCTTGTATGAAGTTGATATATCGGTAGATTATATTAATGATAAAAGCATTATTTACATAAATTAAAAAATATAACGAATTATTGGAAGGTGTTACTATGGAAGTCACAAGCCAATCCACAAAAAGTAGCAGATTTAAAGTAACAAAAGGCGAACCAATTTTGGGAACTAGAATTGAAGATAATGGGGTTAATTTTGGTATATATACAAGAAATGGTACTTCTGTAACCTTGGAAATATACGAAAAGTATTATGATGAAACTCCTATTTTCAAATATACGTTAGATAAGATTGCTAATAGAACAGGAGATATTTGGCACGTATTTGTTGAAAATCTCACATCTGGATATTATTATGGATGGAGAATAGGAGGACCATATGAACCAGAAAAAGGACATAGATTCAATCCAAACAAGTTACTTTTGGACCCATATGCTAAAGTTCTTGGTGGCAAGTTAGACTTTTCAGATTATTCTATTTACGGTTATGATAGAGATAGCAATGAAAAAGATCTCAGGATTTCTTCCCTTGACTCAGCCAGATCAGGTTTAAAATCAGTTATATGGAATTGTAAAAATTACAATTGGAAAGATGACATACATCCTAGGCATTCACTGAATGATCTTGTTATCTATGAGATGCATGTGAGGCTTTTTACGATAAGTCCGAATTCTGAAGTTGAACACAGGGGAACATACAAAGGAATAATTGAAAAAATTAATTACCTCAAAGAGCTTGGCGTAAACGCTGTAGAATTAATGCCAGTGTTTTCATTTTCTATGAACGATAATCTCAACATAAATCCTTTAACGGGGGAAAGATTAAAAAACGTATGGGGATACAATCCTATAAGTTTTTTCTCCGTAACTAACAATTATAGATATGGACTTAAAATAGGTGACGAGGTTGTACAGTTTCAAGACCTTGTTTATGAATTACATAAGAATGATATAGAGATAATTTTAGATGTGGTGTACAACCACACAGCTGAAGGAAATGAGATGGGTCCTACTTTAAATTTCAGAGGATTAGAAAATTCTGTCTATTACTTATTGAGTAGGGTAAATCCAAGATATTATGAAAATTATTCAGGAACGGGAAACACGATAAATTCAAGCCATTATGTTGTTAAACAGATGATTCTAGACAGTCTTAGACATTGGGTTTCAGAGATGCACGTTGATGGTTTTAGATTTGATTTGGCATCAATTTTAGGAAGAGACACTAAAGGTAATTGGGTTGGAGACCTTTCTTTGTTAAAAGATATAGCTGACGATCCTATTCTTGCTGGAACAAAACTTATTGCAGAAGGATGGGACGCTGCAGGCGGGTATTATGTTGGAGATTTTCCTACAGGATGGGCAGAATGGAACGGAAAATTTCGAGATACTGTGAGAAAATTTATAAGAGGAAATAACGGAACAGTTGCAGACTTAGCCACAAGAATTGCAGGAAGTCCCGACCTTTTTGAGAGAAGAGGAAGAAAACCATACCATAGTGTTAATTTTGTTACTTCCCACGATGGTTTTACGTTATGGGACTTAGTATCTTATAATAACAAACATAACGAAGCAAATGGAGAGAACAATAAAGATGGAACAGATGCTAATTATAGTTTCAACCATGGTGTAGAAGGTGAAACAAATGATATGAAGATTATAAAATTAAGAAAACAACAAATAAAAAATTTTATAACTATATTAATGGTTTCTCAAGGACTACCTATGATTTTAATGGGGGATGAATTCTGCAGAACTCAACTAGGTAATAACAACACTTACTGTCAAGACAACCATATATCCTGGGTAGATTGGAGTAGAAAAAACAAATTTGCAGATATCTTTGAATTCACCAAAAAGATGATAAATTTTAGAAAAAAACATTGCGCACTAAGAAGAGACAGATTTTTCACAGGAAAAGACATAGGAGGAGATGGAATTGCTGATATTACCTGGCATGGAGTTGAACCTTTTAAACCAGATTTTAGTTATTTTTCACGTAGTTTAGCTTTTATGATAAGTGGAGATGATTACATAAAAAATTGTCAAGAGAAAGATGAAGACATTTACGTTGCTTTAAATGCTTTCGATCAAGATCTTATATTTGAAATCCCCAAGCTTCCTAATGGGAAAAAATGGCATAGAGTCGTTGATACTTCCAAAGAAAGTCCAAATGATTTTTTGGAAGATCCATTGAAATTAGAAACTCTAAAATACAAAGTCAAATCTAGAAGTTCAATTGTTTTAATATCTCAATAATTCTTAAAAGGAGGATTTTTTATGCTTACAGATATTGAAATCGCAAGGAGAGCAAAATTAAAGAGAATCGATCTCATAGCTAACGAATTAGACATTCCTGAAGAGCACTATAGTTTATACGGAAAAAATATAGCAAAGGTTTCTCATAATTACATAAATGAACTACAATTTAAAGAAGATGGGAAACTTATAATGGTTACAGCAATTACTCCTACACCTGCAGGAGAAGGTAAAACCACCACAAGTATATCTTTATCGATGGCTTTAAATAAGATCCATAAGAATTCATTAGTAACTTTAAGAGAACCTTCGTTGGGACCGGTAATGGGAATAAAAGGTGGAGCGGCAGGTGGGGGTTATTCACAAGTTCTTCCAATGGAAGATATTAACCTCCATTTTACAGGAGACATACATGCCATAACATCCGCTCATAATCTAATTTCTGCTGTTATAGACGATTATATCAAATACGATAAATTGAATATAGACCCTACTAGAGTTTCATGGCCTAGGGCGATGGATATGAATGATAGAGCTCTAAGAGAAATTATAGTAGCACTTGGTGGGAGAAAAAACGGTTATCCAAGGCAAGACGGATTCATAATTACCGCTGCATCAGAAATCATGGCCATACTATGCTTGTCTCAGAATTTAGAAGAGTTAAAAAACAAATTATCCAATATAGTAGTTGCAAGAAATAGAAAAGGTGAACCTATAACTGTCAAAGATTTAGAAATAGAAGGAGCACTAACCGTCTTATTAAAAGATGCTATAAATCCAAATTTAGTTCAAACTTTAGAAAACACTCCTGCTTTTGTTCATGGTGGGCCATTTGCAAATATAGCTCACGGAACTAATTCAATACTAGCTACTAAACTCGCATTAAAACTTTCTGATTATGTTGTGACTGAATCTGGTTTTGGGTCAGACCTTGGAGCTGAAAAATTCTATGACTTTGTTTCACCTACTTTCGGATTGAAACCATCAGCTACAGTTCTTGTTGCAACGATAAGAGCATTAAAGTACCATGGAGGACAAAAAAAAGATGAATTGAATACTCCAAATACAGAGAATTTGAAAAAAGGTTTAGCCAATTTACAAGTCCACGTAGAAAATCTGAAGAAGTTTAATCTTCCGGTAATTGTTTCGATAAACAAATTTTATTCAGACACAGAAGAGGAGATTTCCATAGTTGAAAATTTTTGCAAAGAATTAGGTGTTGAATCTAGTGTCAATGAGGGATTTGAAAAGGGTTCTCAAGGAGCTATTGATTTAGCTGAAAAAGTTGTTAGACTAACTGAAAAGGAATCAAACTTGACTCCTATATACAATTTTGAAGATCCTATTGAAAAAAAGATAGATAAATTAGCAAAAAATATATACCGTGCTGGAAAGGTAGAGTATACATCTTCTGCTTTATCTTCATTAAGATATCTTAAAAAGTATGGTTATGATAAACTTCCTGTAATTATAGCTAAAACACAGAATTCAATCTCAGATGATCCGAATAAACTAGGAGCTCCAAAAGATTATACATTTACAATAAGAGACTTTGAATTATCCGCTGGTGCTGGATTTGTTGTTGCATTGGCTGGAGATATACTCAGAATGCCTGGACTTTCAAAGGTTCCAAACGCTGTTAATATGGACATAGATGAAAAGGGCGACATCTCTGGATTATCTTAAAAAAGTTAAAAAGTATAGGAGGGTTAAAATGTTTATCGATGTAAAAGACACAATAAAAAATATTAAAGAAGAAATAGATATTATAAAAAATGAGTTGACTTTCGAACCCAAACTTGTTAGTTTAGTTGTTGAACCTGATAAGTCTACTTTATCTTATCTAAATTCCCAGAAACGAAGCGCGAAAAAATACGGAATAAACTTAGAAATTGTTGAAAGCAATAATCTAGTAGAAGATCTTCAAAAACATAATGAAGATAGAAATACTCATGCAATATTCGTTGCTAGACCTTTGAAAAAAGGTTTTACGGAATTAGATATTGCAAAAAACATCTCCCCATTTAAAGATGTAGAAGGAGTCAGCTTATACAATATAGGTTCGATGTTTTATGAAAAAGAACTTTTCATACCTTGTACAGCAGAAGCAGTAGTGAAAATTATAGAAGATTTTACTGACGTTAAAGGAAAGAACGTAGTTATAATCGGAAGAAGCACTACAGTTGGAAAACCCGCTGCTATACTGCTTCAAAAACACGGTAGGGATGCTACTGTAACAGTTTCTCATTCAAAAACAGAAAATTTAAAAGAAGTCACTAAAAGAGCTGATATATTAGTAGCAGCAATAGGTAGAGCTAATTTTGTTGATAAAAGTTTTGTAAAAGAAGGAACAATCGTTATCGATGTAGGAATTAATGTTGTTAACGGCAAGGTAGTAGGGGATGTTTCACAAGATGTTTCTGAAATATGTAATTTGACTCCCGTTCCTGGAGGAGTTGGGAGTTTGACAACAGCAATACTAATGAGGAATGTATTTAGAGCTGCAAAAGGGGAGTTTTAATGAATATTGAACTATTAAAAATTATAAACAAAGAAATACAAGAAGGGAAATCAGGCGTTCTATGTACAATTATTAGAGCAGTAGGTTCTACCCCAAGAAATATTGGAGCAAGTATGTGGGTTAGAACTGATGGCTCAACAATTGGAACAGTTGGCGGAGGCCCTTCAGAAAAAGAAGTCATAGATAAAGCAAATGAAATGATAAAAAAGGGGGAAATAGAGCCTAAAATTTATGATGCGGTACTCAGAGAAAAAGAAAGTGATGGGAAATCTATTTGTGGTGGGGAAATAAGCATTCTATTAGAACCATTGGGAAACGAACCAAAAATAGTAATATTTGGAGCGGGTCACGTAGGTAAAGCTTTAGCAAGAGTTGCAAGTGTAACAGGGTTTAAAACAATCGTTTGGGATGATAGAGAAGATTTGGCTAATCAACAAAACATTTCTTGGACAGAAATTATAGTTTGTTCTTTAGATGAAGCCCTTAAGAAAATAAATTTTGATAAGAATACTTATGTTGTTGTTCTAACTCACCAGCATTCATTAGACGAAGATGTTGTAAGATTGCTAGAAGGTAAATCTTTCGCTTATTTGGGTGTAATTGGTTCATTAAGAAAAACATTAAAAATGAAAGAAAACTTATTAAAGAGAGGAGTTTCAAAAAGTTATGTAGATAATATTTATCAACCTATTGGAATTCCAATAGGTGCGGAAACTCCTGAAGAAATTGCTATTTCAATTTTGGCTGAAATTATTACGGTTTATAGAAAGGCCAATATATCTGTTTTAAGAAATACTTATTCAGTAAAGGAGAAATCTTGAGATGAAATATAACTTTGATGAAATAATTGATCGAAGAAATACAGAATCGGCTAAGTGGAAGGCTTTAAAACAGTTATATGGAAGAGAAGATATCATCCCTATGTGGGTAGCTGATATGGATTTTAAGTCTCCCCCTGAAGTCATACAAAGTTTGAAAGAAAGAGCAGATCATGGGGTATTTGGCTATCCAATAATAGATGATAATTATTTTGATTCTTTTGTAAATTGGGTTAAAAAAAGACATGAGTTGAATATCAGTAAAGAATGGATAATAACAGCAGATGGAGTTGTTGATGCGTTAAAAATAGCGATTCTTGCTTTTTCAAAACCTGGAGATAAAGTAGTAGTTCAAACACCAGTTTATTATCCCTTTTACAACATCATCAAATCTAACGGAAGAGAGATATTACGTAATTCTCTAAAAACAGAAAACGGGAATTATCTTATGGATTATGAGGATTTAGAGAAAAAGTTATCTGATAAAAGAACGAAACTTTTTATACTTTGTAATCCACACAATCCAGTTGGTAGGGTGTGGAAAAAACAAGAGCTTAAAAAATTAAGTGATTTATGTATTAAACACAACGTTATTCTATTATCTGATGAAATACATTCAGATCTTATATATCCAAGTAACAAACATATTCCTATTGTCTCTATTTCTCAAGAAATAAAAGAAAAATCACTAACCTTTTATGCTCCAAGTAAAACATTTAACTTAGCAGGCTTAAAGGCCTCATATGTAGTTATTCCAAGCAATGAATTAAGAAACGAATACAAAAATACTGTTGAAAGTATTTCTAGTAGTAGCCTAAATATATTTGGCATGATAGCTGCTAAAGTAGCATATGAAAAAGGTGAAGATTGGCATAAAGAGCTACTAATATATCTAGAAAATAATATAGATTTTGTAATAAGCTTTTTTAATGATAAGCTACCAAAAGTGAAAATAACAAAACCCGAAGGGACATACCTAATGTGGTTAGATTTTAGGGCATATGGAGATGAAGAAAAGATAAAAGAGGTACTTGTAAGCCAAGCAAAAGTTGGATTAGAAGAAGGAAGCATTTTTGGAGAAGAAGGGAAAGGTTATTTTAGAATGAATATAGGGTGTCCAAAAAGTGTCATAGAAAAAGCTTGTAATAACATTTATGATGCTTTTAAAGGCCTATAAATTATTTTAATTGAAGGATGGTATAATCTAAACACAGGAGGTAATGGTTTTGAGAGATTACAAGAAAATTTATTATACTTGGCTCAATAATCCTTTTATTGATGAAGAATCAAAAAAAGAGTTGAAAAAAATAGAAAACAACGACGAAGAAATAAAAGAGAGATTTTACAAAGACTTAGAATTTGGAACTGCGGGCTTAAGAGGAAAGTTAGGAATCGGTACCAACATGATGAACATTTATACTGTGGGAAGAGCAACTCAGGCTCTCGCTGATTATATAAAGGATTTTGGACAGGAAAGAATGAATATGGGAGTTGTTATAGCTTACGATGTGAGGCATTTTTCAAAAGAATTTGCCAAACAGTCAGCATTGATTTTAGCTGGGAATGGCGTAAAAGCTTATTTGTTTGAAGATATAAGACCAACGCCAGTCCTTTCTTTTGCTGTTAGATACTTGAAAACTACAGCGGGTATTGTAATTACAGCGAGTCATAATCCTAAAAATTACAATGGATACAAAGTTTATTGGGACCAAGGTTCACAAATATTAGATGATGTAGCCAACGGTATAGTAGAAAAAATAGAAGAAATTGGATATGATTTTGATAAAATTAAGAAAATTCCTGAAAATGAAGCTATAAAAAAGAAATTATTTCAATATGTTCCAAAAGAACTTGACGAAGAATATTTAAAAAGAGTTGAAAGTTTATCTTTAAGAGATAAAGAGATTGATAAAAACATCAATGTTGTATATACTCCATTGAACGGTACTGGAAACTACTTTGTCAGACGTGTATTAAAAGATAGAGGATTCAACAATGTTTTTGTTGTCAAAGAACAAGAACTTCCTGATCCTGATTTCAAAAGTGTTGCCAATCCAAACCCAGAATATGAAGTTGCTTTTGAAGAGGCAAAAAAATTAGGTAGTCAGGAAAATGCAGATTTATTATTAGCAAATGATCCCGATTGTGACAGGACAGCTATTGAAGTATTAAATTATAATGAGTATAAAATGCCTAACGGTAACCAAGTAGGTGCTTTGTTGGTAAACTACATTCTAGAGAGTAAAAAAGAAAATAAAAGTTTAGATGCTAACTCTGCTATTATAAAATCTATAGTTACAGGAGATTTATCAAAAAGAATTGCTAATAAATATGGGGTAACTGTGTTTGAGACACTCACTGGGTTTAAAAATATCTGTGGAAAGGAAAATGAACTAGAAAAAGAAGGAAAGTATAAATTCTTATTTGGTTTTGAAGAAAGTATAGGTTATGTTATGGGAGATTTCGTTAGAGACAAAGATGGCGTTATTGCATCTATGTTAATTTCAGAAATGGTTGGATATTACAAAAATAAGGGTAAAAATTTGTTAGAAGTTCTAGAGGATATTTATAAAGAGTTTGGATATGAATTAGAGAATAATTTTTCTTTAGTTCTAGAAGGAGTTGCAGGGCAGGAAAGAATTAATAGAATAATGGAAAAATTTAGATATGATTTCCCCAAACAGATATCTGATTTAAAATTAGCTAAGTACGCCGATTATTCAAAAAATCAAATGTATTATTTAAACGAAAACAAAACAGAGGTAATTACGGAAATCCCTTCGTCAAATGTTTTAAGATTCTGGTTTAATGATGGTTCTTGGTATGCCGTCAGACCTTCGGGAACAGAACCAAAACTTAAGATTTATATTTACTCTTATGACAAAAATAAAGAAGAATCAAAAAGAAAACTAAATTCAATAAGAAGAACGATAGATGACATTATAGATTCTGTGCAATAGTCGAAAATAAATGGTTTTAATTCCCCTCTCAAGAGGGGAATTAAACCTAATGGAAGTTACAAGAGGGGGAATTCTATGAACGAAACATCGTACAATAATGAAATTAATAATGATCAAATAAATGAATATATAGACGAGTTCTTATCCTACCTAAAATTTGTTAAAAGACGTGCTGATTCAACTATAAAAGAATATAGAAAAGTTTTGAATAATTATAAAAAGTACGTAATAAAAAATGGATTAAATAGAACTTGTTTCCTAAAATATTTACAAGAGATATCTAATCTCTCTCAAAGAACTATAAAACTTAGAATAGTAGTTTTAAAATCTTTTTTAAATTATCTGTATGAAAACGGAGAAATAACAGGAAAAAATTATTGGAAAGACGCGAGTACTAAAATTCCAAGCGATGTACCCAAAGGACTAACTGAGGATCAAATAAAAATATTTTTCTTCGTTATCGATGATATTTTTGATAGGATGTTTTATTCTCTATTATTAAAAACAGGATTAAGAATATCAGAAGCTTTATCTTTGAAAAAAGAAAGTATAGTTTTTAATGTTAATTATGCAGAAATTATAGTAAAAGGGAAAGGAAATAAAGAAAGGTATCTTAAAATTTCAAAAGAGTATGCAGAAGAGCTATTATCTTTTTCTGAAAATAAAGAGTATCTATTTTCCAATAACAATGATGTTCCTTTCTCTTCTCGAACTATGGAGCGTAGATTCAAAAAATATGTTATAAAAGCCAATAAAAAAATTGATCAATTAAAAAATAAAGGTTATAAAAATATAAATTACTTAAATGCCACGCCTCACGCACTCAGGCATACTTGCGCTAAAAGACTTCTTAACTCAGGGAAAAATCTAGAAGAGGTACGTTACATATTGGGACATACGACAATTTCTACTACTGGAATATATGTTAGATCTGACAATCATACTTCTCTATTAGATAAAATAATTTAAACGTATTTAAAATCTTTTTTACTAATTCTAACCCTAAAGATCAAGTTCCACCGCCTTGGGCACCAGCTCATGGATACAGAGCAAAATATCAATACCATTATTACCCCAATTCACAAGTTTATTATGATAACGAACGTGGCTTGTATTTTTACTATTCTAATGGAAAATGGGAATTTTCAGTTTCTCTCCCATCCTTTATACATTTAGATAAAGATATATCCATTGTTCTTGAAATGGATGTTGATAAACCTTACATTTATCACTCTGAAGTTGTTAAAAGATATCCCCCAAAAGCAAAAAATAAATAACTTTTATAATCAAAGATAAAAATAATTTTTATCTTTGATTTTTTATGTTTATTACTTCTAATAACTTTGGCTTTTCATAAAAAATTAAAAAATTTCTATTTTATTTATGTATTTACGTAATTATAACAAAAATTAAAATAAAAGATATTATAAAGCAAATTACAGTATATACGGTCTTGATACAATTAAAAGTGTTATATTAAAATTTACTAAATTCAGGAGGTAAAAGATATGTCAACTGTATTATATATCAAGGCAAACCCCAAAGATGATAAGGATTCTCGTACTTTTAGAATCTCAAATCACTTTATAAACGTTTATCAAAAAACTCATCCTAACGATCAAGTTATTACTCTTGATCTTTATAAAGAAAACATTCATTTTTTAACAAAAGAAGATATCCAAACAATATTTTCGCCAAAAACCGAAGAAAGTCGAAATCATCCTATTTTAAAATATACATATCAGTTTGCTGAAGCAGATAAGTATATATTTGCTTTCCCAATGTGGAATTTAAATACCCCAGCTATTCTCAAGGCTTATTTTGATTATATTACTGTTTCAGGAATTACATTCAAGTATACTGAACATGGTGCTGTTGGGCTTTTAAACGGTAAAAAAGCGCTTTGTGTTACAACAACTGGTGGCGAATATCTTACCCCTCCAATGTCAGACTTTGAGATGGGAATGAGATATATAAGGACAATACTAAAATTTATGGGAGTTGATGATATCAAAGCAGTAGCTGCACAAAGATTAGACATTATTGGAGAAGATGTGGAAAAAATAATTTCAGATGCTTTAAAAGAAGCTGAAGAAGCAGCTAAGAATTTTTAATAAAATTAGTATTAAATTAATAGCAATTCAATTTAGTAAATAAAAAAGTCCGCTTTTGGAGCGGTCAGATAGGGATTATTAATTTCTGAAAAATTCGGCATAGTCGTTGATATTCGGCTATGCCGTTTTTTCATTTATTTTGGCAAGTCGATAGCCCCAATGCAGTTATAGAAAATTTGAATCCGCTGGGTTCTGCGGCCATCTACCTTTTCAGCTTTGAACACAATAATCTTGTCAATAAACTCTCGGATAATTTCTGCATCCAATTCTGTAATCTTGGTTAAGTTTACCGCTATTATCAAAACAATTATCTAAATCAATAACGCAAATGCCATTATCCACCAAAAACCCAATACCGTCATAGCCATTTACAGCATCTACCGCCGAACTAAAATTTTTAAATGTATCCGGTTGATTTGGCTTTGCTCGTTCCCCTGTTACAGGATTATAGGTGACTTTAGTTTTTCTGCCACTTCGCTTTTCATATTTCCAACAGCAAAACTGTGGTATATCTTTAAGTGCTTGTGGCAAGTTTTCATATTGTGTATTCAGTTGTCATGGAGCAGTGAGAGAAAAATATTTTTATCTCTCATCCATAAGCGAAAAATTTGATTGATTCGAACCCCTAAAATAGAAAAATTCTTTTGCAAAGGGAGCCGACTAAGCTGGACACTCTTGTAAAATTGAAAAACACCTGTATAAAAACAGGTGATATATTGTATAAAATATCTGATTTCAGCTTAAAACAATTGTTGCTATGGCTAACCGAATA
>NZ_JALY01000086.1:0-4614 GCF_002924615.1 Petrotoga halophila DSM 16923
GGATTAGCACTATCTATTAAACTACCATCTTCAAGATTTACTATTTGATCCAATAATACTTTAGTATTTTCACCTTTTTTGGTTACAATCTCTAATTCTTCACCCTTTTCTATCTTATTCCTGACATCAACAACATATTGATCTTCCGATATCTTTTCTATAATTTTCCCCACAAATTTGTAATTTCTAATGTAGGACGAAGTCTTATAATTTTGGGAGTTTTCACCCGGTTTATGAAAATAAAAACCTGATGTGTACTCTCTGTGACTAACACTTTCAAGTTCCTTTTTTAAGCTATCGATAAGTTCTTTAGTGTATTCTTTGTTGTAATAACTATCTATTGCTTGCCTGTATACTTTAGTCGTCATTCCTGCATAATAACTACTTTTCATCCTTCCTTCTATCTTTAAACTATCAACCCCGGTTTCGATTATTTTGTCGAGAAAATCAACAGTACAAAGGTCTTTAGAATTCATAATGTACGTTCCTCTTTCATCTTCAAACACAGGAAAATATTCCCCGGGTCTTTTTTCTTCCATTAGATAGTACTTCCATCTGCAAGGCTGTGTACATTGACCTCTGTTGGCATCTCGTCCCGTTAAGTAATTACTTAATAGACATCTGCCTGAAATAGATACACACATCGCTCCATGAATAAATACTTCAATGTCTATATCTGGGACTTTTTCTCTGATTTCTGATATTTCTTTTAATGAAAGTTCTCTTGCCAATATGACCCTCTTCGCTCCTAAATCTCTCCACATGGAAACGCTGGCCCAATTGGTGTTACTTGCCTGAGTGCTTACGATCAAAGGTAAGTTTGAGTTTCTTTTCACAATATTAAATACACCCAAATCCGCAACTATTACCCCATCAACATTTAAACTTTCCAAATAATTTACATAATCAGGTAAGAGTTCTAATTCAGAATTGTGGGGTATTGCATTGAGAGTTACAAAGAGTTTCTTTTGTAATTTTCTAGCCAATTTTACCGCCTTTTCCAATTCTTCATCTTCAAAATTTTTGGAAAATGCCCTTAAATTTAGAATTTTTCCACCAATGTATGCGGCATCGGCACCATAGTGATACACAGTTTCCAATTTTTCAAAGTTCCCTGCGGGGGATAACAACTCGACTTTTTTCATGGCAATAAAAAGTTCACCTCGAATAAATAAGATATCAAAAATGTCTCAAATTTTTCCTCACCATTTTTCAAAGATTTCCATTTCATCTCAAAATCTCCCATCTTTGTATTGAATAAGAAACTGAAAACATTGCTATCGATTATACCTTTTGAGTTCGTTCCATAATCCCAGATGTAATTGAAATAACCTTTTTCAAAGGCTAAGGTTAAATCAACACTATTAATTTTGGAATCTTCCCCATACTTGAAACCAAAAGGATAGTCAAAAAAAATTCTGGCACCAGGTTCGGAAGATAAAGCGATGGTTCTGTAGTATAAGTTATCGTATGGATAAACGCTTGAAAAAAAGTTATCTTGTATTTTGTATCTTTCAACACCAATTCTAAATTTGGCACCTTCAAAATCAAAGGTCTTTGAAAGGCCTAAACCATAACCACTGCTATTTGTGTCATAATTAAATGCATATTCATTATCTATATTTATATCCCAAAAAGGGATAATCTTCATGTACCCACCATATACACCCACGTCGGATATTATAAACATATTTACAGGATTAGGTAGCTCTCCTGCCACCTGATTCAATGAGCTTATTCCCAAATAAAGTTTTTCGTTTGGATTATAATTTAAACCATTATAAAAAGCATTTCTAAAGGCGATAAACTCGTCATCCATCGCAGCATACTCTTCTTTTGAAAGCAAAGGCACCATGGATAAAACAGAGAAATCGTAATCTAGTTTATCATTAAAAGAATAAGAAATAGCCAAGGTATCATAATAAGGAGAGTTATCAGATAAGACTAAGTTGTATTTCATAGGACCGTATGAAAGAGGAACTCTTCCCACCAAAAAACTAAGATCTTCTTTATTGTAAGATAAATAAGAATAAGTGGGAAAATCTAAAGAGATATAAACCAAAGACGGAAGGTCGAAAAGACTGTAATTTTCATAAGTAAAATAAGAGGTATCACTTAACCTGAAATCAGCGATGAACTGTGCATAAAAATAATCGCTATAATAATTTTTGATTCCGAACGTGAATAAATTCCCGTTTTCTACAACAAAATCTCTGAATAAGACTTCATTTATCTCTGTACTTCTATACCAGCCTTGAGATAGATCAAAATTATCTATGATTCTGTCTTCGTATTTTAAATCCATTGAAAAGTGTATATAATTTTCAAAACTTTCTGGAATATTTTTTAAATCTCCATAAATTGGGTATTTTAAATAGACTTCCCCTAACTTTTTAAAATAGTATTCGGGATCATTTTCTGTTAGCAGATTGGCAGCTGAGAAACTGAATATTGTCAACAAAATGTTTATTAAAAAAAGATAAAATCTTTTCATTTAAATCACTTGATTTTTAACACAAAATATTCCCAAAAGTTCCTAAGATAAACAACTATCGGAAGGGCGATAAGAATGCCTAAAAAACTAAATAACTCACCAAATAAAAGTATAGATATTATTATTACAAACCAATGTAAATCGAGAGCATTACTTTGGATTCTCGGACTGAAGAACCACATTTCCAACTGATTAGCAATAGTTAAAATTGCTAAACCTATTATTAGACCGATTAGCCCGTTTTCTGTAAAAGCTAACATCAATAAAGGAACTGCCGAAATAACTACTCCTAAATAGGGAATAAAATCGGTGATCCAAGCTAAAATACCTAAAAAAAGCGCACTTGGTATACGAAAGATGAAGGACGTTAAACCAATGAAAGTTCCCACCATTATAGCTGTCAAAAATTGACCATGTACAAATTTTTCAAACTGTGAGTATGTATCCTTCATAAATTTTAAACCTTTTTCTCTGTCGTTTACCGGATATAGTTTCCATAAATTATTCTTTGTGATTGTTTTTAATGAACCTATAGCCGCAGTTGTTACCACCAAGACTATAGCTGAAGTTATCAAATTTGGAATGGATGATAAAAGTTGGTTCATCAAGCCTAAAGCAAAATCAGAAAGATTTTTGTTCAAATCATTGATAAAAGTTACCAACCATTCAGGCAGTTGAGTCAGTGCTTCTTCTTGAGGAATTGTTAAAGAAGAAAGCATAGAAAACAGGGTCCTACCTTCATTAATAATAACGGGGAAAAACGTAATCGCTGCATATAAGACTAACCCTAAGACAAGTATATGCGATAAAACAGCAGATAATTTAGAATTCATAACCTTAGAAAACAAATTTTGTGGTGCTTCTATGAGCATAGACAAAAAAACACCCAAAATCAACGCTGCAATAATAAAAGGAGAAAAATGAGCCAAAAACAGAAATACAACTAAATATATTAGTGACAACCAACCACCTTGTGACAACAATATTTTCACCATCCATATTATTAAAAATTAATAATCACATTACGATATATAATTTTTTCTTTTCTTCAGATAAATATCTCTGATAGCATCTAACTCATTTAAATATTCAGGATCTTTAAAATTAGCGTAAGTGTATTTGAGAGGTTCCCATTGCCCAAAATTGTACATTAAGGTAATTTCCGCATATATACCTTTGCCAATATAAATCCTATTTCCCCAGTGTTTTGTGCTTGCTAAAACAAATTGAGTGTGGTGAAGATAGCCGATGTCTATATTTACTTTTCTTTTACCATCAACCGAAAAGTTTTTCTCAATTTCATTCGTTATCAATTTCGCATCCGGCAAAAAACCGGGAGAACTTAGATATTTAAAACTCACCAACCTTGATTCAATTCGTATATTTTTACCCATTTCTTCGTTATAATAATTGGTAAAGCGCTGAAAATCTAATGAAGAAGAAATATAGTCGATAGGTCCAAAATGTTTTTCGAGCAACTCTTTCAAACCCATTTTATAAAGCCATAAATCAGAATCTCCAGCAGTAAATATATGCGCCAAATAATTTACAAGATCTGGTGCTTTAGTCATTCCCATACGACAAACTCACCTCAAAATCTTCCAGTTTTACAGTATATTTGACAAGTGGTGTTTCTATAACCGTTTCACCTTGGTTACCGTGTATCTCCAAATTTTCTCCAAAAGCCAGTTGGATTTGAATATTCTGGTTTGGTGGAACCACAGTTTTGTTTACATATATTTCAGAAGTTCCCCTATTGATAATATTTAGTGTGTATATATTTCTTTGCAGTATATTATTGTAAAACCTTAAATCTTGGATTAGAAAATAAAGAAAAATTAAGTTAACGATCAAGAATGCTACCATCAAAAATTGAAATATTCTAAGTTTGTTATACGTTGTATCTTTCTTTTTTAGCTGGCCTTCTTCTTTTAACTCTTCATCTTCAAAGATTACATTTATCTCTTCACCCAACATAGAACTCAATCTCTTTGCTACATCTGTCAAAGAGACTTTGGAGAAGTACTCAAAGTCTCCGTTCATAAGATTTTCTAAGGTGGATAAAGGTATTTTTAAATTATCTGCTATTTGTTTTGGGGCATAATTGGATTTCTCAATTA
>NZ_JALY01000010.1:0-8248 GCF_002924615.1 Petrotoga halophila DSM 16923
CCTCATCTTTTACAAAATCTGCGACACTTTTTGAAGACTCTACATTTATACCAATTTCTATCAATAGGTCTAATTCTTCATTAACTTTTTTCATTATCTCTTGTCTATCCTCATCAAACTGTTTGAGTAACAAGTGGCAATGAGTATCAATAAAATTCAATTTATTTACTCCCTTCTCAAAATAGAATACACTATCTTCTAAAATTATACAGATTGAGACCAACTTCTGAATCAAATTTTCTATCTACAGTGCCATCTATACTTTCAACTATTATTTCTGCGGTTCCACTAACTATTGCAGAATTCAAATGTCCACCATATGAACGAAGATCAGAATCTGAGATAATCACATGTAAGTGCAAATAAGTCTCTCCATTCATAGTAGTTATATTACCTGTGAGATTCAAAATTTCAAAATCTCCTTTAAACTCTTTTGAATAGTATTTCTTCTCATGGGTATTGAACAAACCAATAGTTATAGCGTTCGTTGAACCTAAACCATATACAGTGCCTAATTTTATTGAATTTTTTGTACAAAAGTCTTTCAAAGTTGAAAATATTTCTTCTCCCTTATCTAATCTAACTATGTATTTACTACCAAATTTAGCAAAATCCATTCGATACTCCCCCTTCAATTAGATTAATGAAAATCATACCACACATTTGTTATGATGGCTTTAAGCAAAAGAAAAACATTATAAGGGTGCTTTATTAATTTATAATTAATAATTTATATGGTAAAATATAAAAGAAGGTTTAAAATTCTCTCAGGCTACGGAGCAAAGGGGTAACAGGATCCCTTCCTTAATGGACGTGGAACGGGTTGAAAGGGTGGGAAAATCACTTCCCTAGATGGGTTGGGAGCATTTGCCGCAGTGTGCAAAAAATGTTTTTAAATGATTTTGACCTTGATTTGGGGTTTTTAAGGGGAACCCCCTTAACGTTCGGCGCTAATAAAAGAAGGAATTTGCTTTTAAAAAGGTTACAGGTCGAAAGGAGAAAAAAATGAAAAAAACGTTTGTCTTTGATTTGGATGGTACTCTTTTAAATTCTGAGGTAAGAATTTCACCAAAAACATATCAAGCTTTAAAAAAATTAAAAGAAGAAGACCACCTTATAATAATAGCAAGTGGAAGAATGTATGCATCGACCATGTACGTCGTTGAAAACTTTCTCCCTTTTTTGAAAGGGAATGTGATTATTTCCTCTTACAACGGAGGATATATAGTGGATCACAATGAAAAAGTAGTTTTTGAAAAGGGTGTTTCAAAAGAAAGCACTGTCAAGTGTATAAAATTCCTTAGAGATCTTAATATCCACAGGCACATCTATATAAACGATAAACTTATTTCAGAAATAGACGATAAAGAGATTAGAGATTACTCTAAACACTCCTTTGTTGATTATGAGCTGGTAGATAATTTAATAGCTGAAATAGAAAATTCGTCTCATCCAACATTAAAGATATTAGCTATTGGAGAGCCTGATAAAATAGACCTCGTTAAAAAATTGGCGGAAAATGAGTTCCAAGGAGAGTTTAACCTCATGAAATCTTGGAATACTTATTTGGACTTTATTCCTTACGGTGTCTCCAAAGGGAATAGTTTGAAGATAATTTCAAAGATGTATAATTTAGATCCCAATACTCTATACGTTTTTGGTGATTCCGAAAACGATATAGACATGCTTGAATTAACAAAAAACAGTTTTGCCATGGGAAACGCCACAGAAGATGTAAAAAAAGTAGCAAATTATCTGTTACAAAGTAACGATGAGGACGGTGTGGCATATGCTATTGAAAAGATACTGGCTGATGATCTCGATAATGTTAATATTTAGCTTTACTTTTGGAAGTATATACGATATAATAAAAGAAGATAATCAAATAGTTGGAAAATTTTTTCATACTTTAACCGATATTGAAAATGCTGAAATAGACCCAAATTACATGGTGGGGTATTTTTTGGATTTAAATGAGATAGATCCAGAACTTTGTTATTTGGCGTTAGGAGCAGTTAGAAACTTTTCTTTAATTCAGGATTTTTCGAGAGAATTAGGTTATCACCTTAAAAATTTGGGAATAGATTTTGTTGTGTTCGGTAATTTAATGGTTTTGGAAGAAGATGCAGACGATCATTTAATGTATATTGGAAATTCACCTTATTTGATATCTGAAATAATTTACAGAATGATAAGAGGGTTAGAAACAAGTGGAATCACCCCTGTAATCATTATAACATCCAAAGACGATAGAAATGCTACGCAATCTTTACTTCAAAAGAGTGGATCATTTTACACTTATTCAGATCAAATAAAAAATGTGGATCTTTTTTTTGATGGTAATAATCTTTACCTTCAGAAAAACAATCTATTTTCACTTCCGTGGAATTACGGTAAAGGTACTCTTGAAGAAACAATTCAGGAAATTTTTAACAATAGCATCGTATTAACGGGATGGCGCGAAGAAGGAGAAAACTTACTATACAGAAAAATAAATACTACAGATTTAAAATCAGTAACGTATTTTTCTAAATCGGTTGAAGAAAGTGCGAGGAAAGTTTTTTCTGGTGAATTACAACCTACCGGAAATAAAAATTGGTGAACGTTCTTTCATTATTTCTTAGGGGGGCTAAAATTGAAAAGTATTGGTTTAGATACATCTGGAAAAATGATTGTAAAAGGACCTCAAAAGGCAAAAGGCACTTTAACCGTTTCTGGATCAAAAAACGCTGTGCTACCAATTATGGGAGCATCCTTACTCACCGACGATGATATTGAGTTAAGGAATGTCCCTGATTTAGCCGACGTAAGAACCATGATTGAAATACTAGAAAGTGCAGGAAAAGTAATAGAACGTTTCGATGATCAATTGATAATTAAAAGTTCAGGTAATATCAATTCTGAGATTCCATATGAACCCGTAAGGAAAATGAGGGCATCTTTTAACGTGTACGGTCCATTAACCCTCAGAAATGGTTATGCAAAAGTTGCACTTCCAGGCGGATGTTCGATCGGTGCAAGACCAGTGGACTTTCATTTAGAGGGTTTAAAAAAGCTTGGAATTGAAAGTACGATAGAACACGGTTTCGTAACCAGTAAATTGAACCTTCCTAACAGTTTTATAAATATATCCTTGCCTTTTCCAAGTGTTGGAGCTACAGAACACGTTTTGACAACCGCTTGCTTGTTGGAAGGTGTAAATACAACAATCACCAACTGCGCTATTGAGCCAGAAGTGACTGATCTAGTAAACTTTTTAAACAAAATGGGTGCTAAGATTACAGGTGGCGGAACCTCAATATTGAAGATTGAAGGTGTCAAAAAATTATCGGGGGTAAAATACACCATAATTCCTGACAGAATTGAAGCTGGTACCTATATCATACTAGGTAAACTCATAGGCGAAAAACTAACCATAAAAAATGTATCTGCTGAGCATCTAAATAGTTTATTCTCAGTATTTGATAATATAGGAAGCCCAGTAGATTACGACGAGAACAAAAGAGAAGTAAAAGTAGCAGTAACTCTTCTCAACACATTGAACAGTATTAGCATGGAGACAGCCCCTTTCCCCGGATTTCCAACAGATTTGCAGCCCCAGATTACAACCTTTTTATCTTTGATTCCAGGAAGATCTACAATAACCGAAACTGTTTTTAAAAGCAGATTCTACCATATTGATGAGTTGAACAGAATGGGAGCAAAGATCAGGGTAGAAGACAATACCGCTATTATAGAAGGGGTAAACAAATTATCAGGAGCACCTGTAGAGGCAACAGATCTAAGAGCCGCCGCTGCCTTACTTATAGCTGGGCTCGTTGCAGAAGGTGAAACAATTATCTCGAATGTGGATCATATCTTTAGAGGATACGAAAACATACACGAAAAATTAGAACAAGTGGGTATAGAATTAATTTACGAAAAATAAATACTTTTTAGTTTTTAAAAAAGCTGGCTTTAAAAAGCCAGCTTTTTGGTTTATCAGTTATCTTAGAATTCAAATTCAGCTTTGAGATATAGATACCAATGTAAGTCTGCTAACGCAGCTGCTCCTACTAAATTACCATCGGCGTCCAAAACTTCGTTACCTAAGTGAGCTCCAGCTGTCATATTGTCAGTTAAATCATAAGAAACTTCACCCATATATGCAATTGGATTTTCTGCTTGTTCTCCATCTTCGAAGAAATAGTAAACATCGGCACCTAAAGTTACAGGAACTTCAGCCACACCATAGGTTAAATATCCATGAGGGATAATAGATAATGTACTTGCGAAGTCTGTTAAATCAGCAATTGCAACAGGTACCTCTACTCCTGCTAAACTTTTATCGGAAATAGCGTATTCAACGGTTGGAGTAAGATCTAAAGCAAACACAGGCGATGACACTTCTGATAAATCTATTGCTAATGTATCAGTTAAATCAACTGTTAATGGTGTTGCGAGATAGCTTAAATCTACTCCTGCTGTGACTTCTTGTGTGTCAGCCCAACTAACTGCGCCATCAGCATCGTTACCATATTCTTCTTCATAAACAGTTTCTAAATTATTCTGCCATGTGAAACCAACGTGAGGTGTAATTGTTATTGGTTCCATTATGTATGGGTATTTATAAGCTGCGTCTACCCTATATGCCGTAGCAGATGAGGCCTCGCCAGAATCATCGAAATTCAACATGCCAAAGACTAAATCAGCACTTAACTCACCTGGAACTGGTACTTCCGTAACTTCTCCTTCAACGGTAACTCTGTTGTTGGTAGCATCTTCAAATTTAAAAGCTCCAGCAACAAGTCCTTTTACTCCACTTACATCGAGATCGTAACTAGCACCTAAAATCCAGTCTTGGGGAAGAGCGAAATCTCCTGTAGCATGCTCGGTAACTTCTCCAAGTGCTCTATCTGCTAATACTAAGTTGACCCCGTAATCGGTTAAGCCAAGTTTTAATGCACCTTCAGCATCAGTGAAATCTCCGTTAATCGTGTAAGTGCTCAACCCAATAACATTAGGTTCGAATCTTAACAACCATGCTTCTTCCTCATATTGAACAAAGTCCAAACTCAATCCAGGCGCAACACTTGTTACAACATCTGTAGGATTAAAATCAATGTCGTAAACTGGAGTTGATTCAGTAGTTACAGGTGAAAATGTAAAACCTGCTGTTAAAGTTGCCGGAAGAGTCGTAGTAAAACTAACATCAATACTGAGATCCGGGTCCAACACCTGTTCAATATCCAATGCACTTTCATCCATCTTGAATTCAAAACCTGCAGTTCCACTAACATCAAATGCTGGCTCTACTGCAAAAAGCGCCAGTGAAGCAAAAACTACCAACAAAGACAATAAAACTTTCTTCATACAAAAACCCCCTTCTACTTTTGATTTAATTTTTTAAAGAATCCTTTCTATTATAGCAAACATCCACAGTACTTGTCAATACAAATCAAACATTTCATAGTATTTATTGAGGCATGAAGATGCCAACGGCACCTAAAACAACTCCCAAACCAGCCACTAACCATAACATTGTTTTATCTTGCGCTTTTGCTATTTCTTCGTTTTGCGCTTCTACTTGTTGACTTAACTCCATTATTTTAGCTTCATTCGAAGCGGCCTTTTTGGAAAGATCTGGTAAAGCCTTAACAAACATTTGATTTTGCTGAGCTAGAGTTTTTACATCTGCTAAATCTTGAGACAAAGATGTGATTTGTTCTTCATTTGTAGATACCCTGTTGGTTAATTCGTCAATCTTGTCGTAAGTATCGTATTTGAGATTCAAATGTTGCTGTGCCATAGTTGTTTTGAATTCTTCGAGTGAGGCTACCCTTTCTTCATTTGAAGCCACTTTCTGTGAAAGTGTAGGTAATGCTTTTACAAACATTTGATTTTGTTCCGCCAAACTCTTTGTTTCTTCTACAGTTGCCTCTAGCTGACTAACTGTTGCCTTTAAACCAGCTACGTCCTGACTAACTGCCAACAGATCAGTCTCTAAAGCATCTCCTATGTTTTTGGCTCTGTAGGCTGTCTTTTTAACATCTTGATATGTTGCCTGCAGATCGGATAAAAGATCATCCGCTTGCAACTGCTCATTCAGTGAATTAAACTGACTTTCAACGTTATTTACTTTCTTTGAGAGATCTCCTACTTTGGCTTCCAAATAGGCTAAATCGCTAGTCTTTGCGATTTCAGGAGAGTTCTCTAAATAAGTTACCAACCTCGACATCCAAACTGCTGCATCCGCTCTTGTTAAAGGCTCATAACCTCTAAATGTTGGTTCGTCTACAGGAATTACACCTTTTTCTACCAGCTTCATAACGTAATCGTAGGCCCAATGATCTTCTCCTACATCAGTGAAGCCGAGTGAAAAGGCAGAAGCCACAAATACCATTACTACAAAAAAAGCAAGTGTTTTCTTCATTCTTCCTTACCCCCTTTTCTGAATTTGATTTGATAAAAAACTACGTCTTTCAAAAACCCGTCACTCTATTATACTATATTTAAAGAAATTTTGCAAAATCTATTTAATCTTTTTTATTTTAAAATAACTCTTTTTCCCAACTCTTAATATAGCTCCATCTTCACAATCAACGACATCTTTGAAATCCTTTATTTTTTCGTCGTTTATTCTAATGGCACCTTGCATTATAGCCCTTTTCATTTCACTGTTGCTATCGTAAACGTCGGTCTTTGAAACTATATCTAAAATCGTTTCTCCACTTTTAATTTGAATCTCTGGCAAATCGTCAGGCATTTCTCTTTTTTGGAAGATTGAGACAAAGTTTTGTTTGGCTTTTTCTGACTCATCTTTATTATATAACAAAGTAACTATTTCTTCTGCCAAAATCATTTTAATATCTCTAGGGTTCAATTCTCCACTTTTCATTTGCTCTTCAATTTTTTTTATTTTATCTTTTGGAGTATCTGTTAAATATTTCATATACTTAATAATAAGATGATCAGGAATAGACATAACTTTACCAAAAATATCTTGTGGAGAATCGTTAAAAGCTATATAATTGTCATAACTTTTACTCATCTTTAAGTATCCATCTGTCCCTTCAATCAATGGCATTGTAAGCACTACTTGTGGTGATTGGTTGAACTCCTCTTGGAGCTTCCTGCCCACTAAAAGATTGAAAAGTTGGTCTGTACCTCCAAGTTCCACATCAGCTTCGATGACAATAGAATCATACGCTTGGGCTATAGGATACAAAAATTCAGATATACTTATAGGCTGATTTTTTTTTAACCTTTTACTGAAATCGTCTCTTTCTAGCATTCTTGCAACTGTGTATCTTGATGATAGGTTAATTACATCAGCAAAAGATAATTTGGAAAGCCATTCACTGTTAGATTTTACCACAGTTTTATCACGCTGGAGTATTCTAAAAGCTTGTTCAACATATGTCTTAGAATTTTCTCGGACTTCATCTTCAGAAAGTAAAGGTCTAGTTTTTGATCTTCCAGAAGGGTCACCTATTCTTGCGGTAAAATCCCCTATTACTAAGTAAACTATATGACCTAACTCTTGAAACTGTTTTAACTTTCTTAAAACAACTGCATGTCCTAAATGAAGATCTGGCCTTGAAGGGTCCACCCCCAATTTTACTTTTAATTGGCCTTTTTCTCTTATTTTGCTCAAAAAATCTTCTGGTGTAATAAGATCGATGGAATCTTCTTGTATAATTTTAAGTTGGTCTTCAGGGCTCAAATATTGGATCCTCCTTTAAGCTATTATCCAGGTTACCAAAAAACAATTGATCATGAAAAGTATACCAAAAGTTAGAGCAATTTTGGAGGTTTTATCTAACCCTTTCTCTCGTCCAAAATTGGCAGCCGAACCTCCTGCACCAAACGCCCCACCTATTTCACTATTTTTCTGCATTCTTTGCAGTGCAAAGTAAATTACGCCTAAGGCTAAAATGATATGAATAATTATAAGCAAGACACCTAGAAAACCCATAAATTTCCTCCTCTTTATTGCGTTGAATATCAACAAAAATTTATAATTCTTTTTTTATTATATCATACGAACTAACGTTATGCAAACCTTTTTTAAATTTCTTAAAATAGAGAAAAACGAAGTTTTTCTAGCTTAATCGATAATAATTGCCCATAATTGCCTGTAATCAAGAATAATTTGATTAGCTTTTTTAAATGCAAAAAGGTAAAATAAGATTGAGTAAAAAAAGGAAACGGTTCCTTATGGGCAGGGAGGGGGAAAAGGGTAAGAACTCTTTTATCCTTATGGGTG
>NZ_JALY01000197.1:0-10358 GCF_002924615.1 Petrotoga halophila DSM 16923
TCTGCTTCTTTGAACAGTATTGTATACCTCGTAATGTTTAGGATTGTACTCGAAATTGCTTCATTTTCGAAGTCCACATATATGTTGATTATATCTTTTTGATGTTCTATCTTTGATATCTCACCTGGTTCTGTTAGATTCAATATCTGTTCAAAGAATTTGGGCGGCTCTTTTCTCATTTGGATTTATGCCTTATATATTTTAGCTTTCTTACAGGATACCAGATTATTTAATCATTTATCCAAATTCCATTTTTTCTACCCTACACTTTTCGGAAGAGAATCTAATGATCTTGTCTAAATTTTAGATGGGATTTTCATTTACACAAAATTTACAATAGATATTTCTTTGATAAATAGAGGGTTTCTGGAAGTTTTGTCTGAAATCTGCCAATTTACTTCAAAATTTGGAATTATTCCCAAATAAAGGCGATTATTATCGAAAAGCTTCGATTTACTCATCGAGAGTTAATTTTGATTTTATTGTTTATTAATTTATAATAAGAATTAGTAACGCAAACGATTGCTTACTAAATGCTTATGGAGGGTAACCCCATGCAAAAAACAACTATAAAAGACATCGCAAAGGCTTTGAATATCTCTCCCTCTACAGTTTCAAGAGCTTTAAATGGGAAAAATGGCGTAAGCGAAAAACTCAGTGTAACAATTAGAGAAAAAGCTGAAGAACTTGGTTATGTTGGCAATTTTGCCGCCCGTTCTTTAAAAACATCGCAATCTAAAACTATTGGAGTTACTGTTTCAGATATAAGAAATCCTTTCTTTTTAGATTTTCTAAAAGGGGTAGACAATATTTTATTTCAAAGAGGTTATAAATTCCTTTTAACAGATTCAGGAGAAAATGTTGAAAAAGAAAAAATTTATTTAATGTGGCTTATCGAACACGGAGTAGATGGTATTTTAGCGTCGCCTGTGACTGAAAGAGATGGAAAAAATAATTTAGAACTTTACAAAAAAATTAAGAATATAAGTATTCCAATTGTGTTTTATGATAGAGTCTTCCCTGAGGAATCCCAATTTGATTCAGTCACGGTGGATAATAAAGATAGTATTATTCAAGCTTTAAAATATTTATATAATAAAGGCCATAGAAAAATTGGTATTTTTCTTTCAAAGAGTGGTATTTATACTATAGAACAAAGATTAGAAGGCTTTATAGAGGGGTGCGAACTTTTGGGAATTAAAATAAATGAAGAATGGATAGCAAAAGATTTGTTTCCCGAAGAAAAAACTTACGATAAATTGAAAAAATTGAAGAAAAATCATAATCTTCCAACTGCAATAATTGCCACAAACAATAAAATAACCAAACAGTTAATTAGTGCTTCAAAAAAATTAAACATATTAATACCGAATACTCTTTCAATTATGGGATACGATGATTTGACGGAAAATGAAATAATTTCACCCCCCATAACGTGCATCAAACAACCAGTCTTTGAAATAGGTAGAATAGCATCGACTATATTGTTAGGAAAAATAGAAAATGATGAAACTAAAACAACTAAGATCGTGTTGAAAACAGAGATTGTTGAAAGAAATTCGATCATTAATTTGAATAAAAATACACTTAATTGAATTTATTCTGTTTAAATTTTCAACTTTCATATATTACAACTAGGAGGTGTTTGGTATGAAAAAGGGTCTAACTGTTTTGTTGTTAGTTACTGTTTTATTGAGTTTTTCGTTGATAGGTTTTGGACAAACTAGCTTTTTTGATATTTCAAAGGCAAATCCACCTAAAGCTATTCAGTCAAGTGACATGACAATCTTCTTCATAGTAAAAGCTAGTGAGAATGAATTTTGGCAGATTGTTTTGGATGGAGCGCAAAAAGCGGCGAACCATTTTGGTGTAGAATTTATTCATCAAGAAGCCACTTCGGAGTCTGAAGTCTCAAGGCAAGTTTCTATTTTAGAAACAGCGATTTCTACAAATCCAGATGCTATTGTTTTGGCTCCTACTGTAGCAGATGCCTTAGTCCCTGGAATAGAAAGAGCTATGGATAGTGGAATCCCGGTAATAATTATCGATTCCATGGCTAACACGGATAACTATGTATCATTTTTAGGTTCAGATAACTACACTATTGGCCAAAGATCCGCAGATGAGTTAGCTAAGGCACTGGAAGAGAAAAACGGTTCTCCAAGCGGAAAGGTTGCAGCAATAACATATATGAGTGGAGTTGGATCATTAGAAGCTAGAATCTCAGGATTCTTGGATAGAATTGAAGAGGCATATCCTGATATTGAGGTAGTCAGTGTAAGAGATGCTATGGGGCAAGTCGGTAACACCATAAACATTACTTTAGATTTGCTGACTGCTTATCCTGATTTGGATGGTTTGTATGCTAATAATCAAATGACAGGAGATGACATGGTAAGAGCTCTTGATATGCAAGGAAGAAACGATTTAGCAGCTGTTGCAGTGGATGCCAGTGCCCAAGAGATTTGGGGGTTAGAAAATGGTTATTTAGACTCCGTTCTTGTTCAACAACCATGGGTTATGGGATACGCTGGAGTCGCCTACGCTGTTATGGCAAGAAATGGAGTGCCTCTTGCTAAAAATGTCGATACTGGAATATTAGTTATTACGCCGGAATCATTAGCAAGTGGAGAAGCAGATGCTGCTATAAATCCTTTTGAATATTACAAGGATTGGTAAAAATTCAAAAAAACTAAATGGGGGAGACTTTATTCTCCCCTATTTTAAAAAGAGGTGGTTTGAAAGTGGCTGATGAAATCAATTCTAGTTACAGTGTCATAATGAAAAATATCACCAAAACTTTCCCGGGTGTAGTAGCTTTAGCAAACGTTAATTTCGAATTAGAGGAAGGAGAAGTCAAAGGATTAGTTGGCGAAAATGGAGCAGGTAAATCAACATTAATTAAAATTTTAACGGGAGCCTATACTCCTGATCAAGGTGAAATTATTATATTTGGTGAAAAATTTGGTGCCTTAAATCCGATTATTGCTGAAAAAAAAGGAATTGCGGCGGTTTACCAAGATTTAATGTTAGCTAACCATCTAACGGTTCAAGAAAACATATTTTTAGGTAATGAATTATCTAAATTGGGTTTAATAAATAAAAAAGAAATGACTAAAAGAACCAATGAACTATTAGCAAACTTGGGGTACGAAGGAATCATTCATCCTTTAGATAAAGTTAGGAACCTAAGTTCCGCTCATAAGGGGATGGTGGCTATTGCGAAAGCTCTTGCAAAAAATGCGAAAATTATGATTTTTGATGAGCCTACTGCTGTTCTAGCCGAAAAAGAGGTTAAAGAACTATTTCGAGTGGTGAAACAATTAAGGAACAATGGAATTTCTGTTATATATATTTCGCATAGATTAGAGGAAGTATTTGAAATTTGTGATACCGTGACTGTTTTGAAGGACGGAAAAGTTGTAGGAAGTAGAAAGGTTGAAGAAACAACTGAGGATGAATTGATAACTATGATGGTAGGTAGAGAACTGAAAAAGGATTTGTATCTAGAGCGAAATATAGGGGAAGAAGTTTTAAGGGTCGAGAATTTAACAAACAACAAAGTAAAAGACTGCTCTTTTTCAATAAAAAAAGGCGAGATAGTTGGTATATATGGTTTAGTTGGTTCTGGTCGAACAGAACTCGTAAGAGCTTTATTTGGAGCGGACCCTATTGAAGAAGGGAATATATATATAAGAGGTAAAAAAGTTAATAAACCTTCTCCAAATAGTTCGATTAAAAGAAAACTTGGATTACTCCCTGAGGATCGAAGAGAACAAGGTTTAGCTCTTAGGCTTTCTGTTAAAGATAATATAAACCTGCCTATATACACCCGTATAAGTAAAATTGGAATTATCAATTCAAAAAAAGAAAAAGATAATACGTTTCATTTCATAGAATCTTTATCGATTAAAACTCCTACAATTTATCAAAAAGTTGAAAATTTAAGCGGTGGAAATCAACAAAAAGTAGTTCTTTCCAAGTGGTTAGCTAGTGAATCAGAGGTTTTTATATTAGATGAGCCGACTAATGGAATAGATGTTGGTGCAAAAGAAGAGATTTATGAATTAATAAATGATTTAGCCTCGCGTGGGAACGCAATTTTATTTATATCATCGTATATTCCTGAGTTGATGTCCATTTGTGACAGGATACTTGTAATGAGAGAGGGAACCATCTCGGGAGAGGTAACTAGGGATGAATTCTCTGAGGAAAAAATTCTATCCATCGCTTTAAAAACTGAAAACAACAAGGTAGGTGTAAAGAATGACTAACAACAAAAAAATAAATTTTACCTGGAGTACTCAAACAGTTATATTATTAGTAGTAGTAGCTATGTGGATTTTTCTTTCTCTATCTACAGAGAATTTTCTAACTATATCAAATATTCAAAATGTACTTAGGCAAGTGACCATCCAAGGAATAAATGCAGTCGGTGTTACACTAGTTATCATTACCGCAGGGATAGATCTATCCATCGGTTCAGTTGTTGCTTTGGTTAACATACTTTTTGCAACCCTTTTAGTGGGGGGAACTCCAATTTGGTTTGGAGTTTTGATGGTTCTAGCGCTAGCGGCAGGTCTTGGTTTTGTAAATGGTTTTTTTGTTCATCAGTTTAGGGTACCACCATTTATTGCAACTTTAGCTATGATGAGTATCGCAAGAGGAGCTGCATTACTGATTTCCGGGGGAAGAAATGTCTTTGGACTGCCCAGAAGTGTAGCAGAATTTTCATCTGGGACACTGTTAGGGATTCCTAACTTATTTTGGTTTTTGATAGCTGTAATAGGCTTTATGGAATTTTTATTGAGAAAAACAACATTTGGAAGATATGTTTATGCAGTTGGGAGTAACCCAGAGGCCGCACGATTATCTGGAATAAATATTAGATGGGTTATTATAGGAGTTTATATGATAGCTGGATTTTTATGGGGGTTATCTGGAATATTAGAAACTTCAAGGCTTTGGATGGGAGTTCCAAGCACTGGAACAGGTTATGAATTAGATGCAATAGCTGCAGCCGTCCTTGGAGGAGCAAGTTTAATGGGTGCGCAAGGAAGCGCTATTGGAGCATTCTTGGGTGCTTTAGTTATGGCGACTATATATAATGGATCCGTCCTTTTGAACATTAACCCATTTTGGCAAAGAATAATAGTAGGAATTATTCTAGTGATAACTGTTTCGATTGATCAAATGCGTTCCAGAAGAGGATAATAAAGTGAATTCGTGAGGTGATTTTTATGTTAAAAAACATACCTAAGATAATATCTCCAGAATTAATGAAAGTCCTATTAGAAATGGGACATGGGGATGAAATATTGTTGGCTGATGGAAATTATCCCTGCCATTCGGTGGGAGTCAAAGTAGTAAGATTAGATGGACATGGAATTCCAGAAATTTTAAAAGCTATCTTAAAATATTTTCCTCTTGATACTTTTGTTGAAGAAAACGTTCTGTTAATGGATAATAATTTAAGTACTAAACCTGAAATTTGGAAAAGTTACGAAGAAATATTGTATGATTCTAAAGAAGACTTTAGAGTGAAAGTGTTAGAAAGATTTAAATTTTATGAAAGAGCTAAAAACGTATTCGCCATAGTTGCGACAAGTGAAAGTGCCTTGTATGCTAATATCATTCTTAAAAAAGGGGTTGTCAAAACATGATATATATAGACTCGATTAATGAAAAAGCTATTTCATTTTTAAATTTTCCTTTTATTCAGGGGTTGACTACAAATCCTTCCATAATAAAAAAGGAGACTAATTCCTGGGGTTTTGTTGAAACCGTCAGTTTCCTCCAAAAAATCCCAGGAAGTCATTTTGTTCAGGGAAGTGTAAAAAAAGATAAAGATTGGTTTATGGAATTGCATAATCTTTTGGAAAAAGGGGAAATTGATGCTAAGAAATTCATAATCAAACTTCCGTGGGATCCTTCTCTTGCAGCAAATTATGTTTTACCTTTGAGAGATTTAGGATTTAAAGTTTGTGCCACCGCAGTTTATACTATACAGCAAACCTTTACGGCTGTTTTTAGCAAAGTGGATTATATAGCTTTTTATTATGATAGAATGAAAAAAAGCCATATTGATGTAGAAAACAGATTGTTAGATATATTAAACATATGTGAAAAAAACAACCCAGAACTTAGATTATTAGGCGCAAGTATAAAAGATATTACAACTGTCAACAAACTACTAAAATTAGGAATTCATGATTTAACTCTTCCTTTGAACGTTGTGGAGGAAATTTTAAAGACTAATTTTCCACAAAACGATTTAGAAATATTTGAAGATGATTTTAAATTATGAGATAAGTAGAAGAAAATTTATTGGTTCCTGCTAAATTTTTTACAAACTAAAATTCGAAAGGACATTATACAATGAATACAAATTATTTTGAAATAATTCCTAAGATTATACCGGTTTTCATCTTGTTAAGCGTTGGATATTTTTTAAAAATCAAGAAGTTTATCTCTAGCAATTCTATTAGTGAGATCAAGAAATTGATCGTTAACATTTCACTTCCTGCACTATTATTCATATCGTTTCTGGATGTTAATTTAACTATAGAGTTCTTTTTTGTCATTCTAATTGTTTTTTTGATCAATCTTTTGATGTTATTAATAGGTAAGGGTTTTGCATTTTTTACAAAGTTAAAGGATCCTCACTTACCTTTGCTTTTCACCGGTTTTGAAGTTGGTATGCTTGGCATACCCCTCTTTGGAGCAATATACGGTACGGAAAGCATTAAATATATGGCTGTGGTTGATCTTGGCCAGGAGATATACGTTTGGTTTGTATTATTTGCTATGTTATTGAGCCTTCAACAAAAAGAAAAGCGACTGCATTTTGTAGGGTTATTTAAATCTTTTATCACTTCTCCGATAATTATAGCTATTTTACTTGGGATCATTATCAATTCTAGCGGGATAAAATCTTTAATTAGTGAAAATTTCCTATTTCAAGGTGTTATTAACAGTATCGATATGCTTGGGAGTTTAACAGTGCCTTTAATACTATTAGTGATAGGATACGAAATTAATTTTAAAACCAGTAATATGAGTTTACCTTTAAAAATTATTGGCGTTAGACTGTTAATATTAGTACCTATTGCTCTTTTAGTTGGGAATTTTGTTTTTAATAAATTTCTTGAACTCGAACCCCTTTACAGCGTTGCTCTACTGTCGGTTGTAGTATTGCCTCCCCCTTTTATTATTCCTCTCTTTTTTAATCAAGAAGATGAACAAAGGGGTGAGAAAAGTTATGTATATAACACCTTGTCAATAAGCACAGTTATATCTATAATAGCTTTTTTAATCACTGCTGTATTTTTCACACCTACTCTTTGAATAATCTGAAAAATATACAAGAATTAAAAAAACCAGTCATTGAAATATTCTCAGGAGGTAATCCCATGCGAAAACCAACGATAAAAGACATTCCAAAGTCTTTGAATCTCTCTCCTTCTACAGGCATATTTAAAAACTCAAAATCAAAGATCATCGGTGCTATTGCGTTTGATATAAGTAATCCTTTCTTTTTGGATTTTTTAAAGGGTGTAGAAGATGTTTTATTTCCACGTGAGTATAAGATTTTGTTAAGTAACGTCGACGAGAATATAGATAAAGAAAAGACCTATTTAAGCTGGATGATAGGTCATGGGGTCGAAGGTATTTTAGCTTCACCAGTTAGAGAAAGAAACGGTAAAAGTAATTTGAGATTATATCAAAATTTTTACAAAATGGGCATTCCAATAGTTTTCTACGATAGGATGTTTTATAGTCAAGGGCAATTTGATCATGTTATTGTAGACAACCAAGATGCAATCATTCAGGCCTTGATGCATCTAAAAGAAACGGGTCATGAAAAGATAGGTATTTTTTTGTCTAAAAAAGGAATATTCACTATAGAAGAAAGACTCAAAGGGTTTCTAAAGGGTTGTAAACTTTTAAATATTCCCGTTAAAAATGAATGGATCTGTGAAGATATATACCCTCATGAAAAAGCTATAGAAGTTTTAAATTGTCTAAAGAGAAAGAATACTTTACCAACGGCGATAATAGCAACAAACAACAATTTAACTAAGTATATAGTTTACGCTGCTAAAAAAAATAATATAAAAATTCCTGAAGAACTGTCTTTAGTTGGATTTGATGATTCACTTGAAAATGAATTGATAGATCCGCCTTTAACGACTATAAAACAACCAATATTAGAAGAAGGTAAGATAGCTGCCACATCTTTACTATCAAGAATAGAAGACAGATATGCCAGACCTATGAATGTAACATTAAAAAGTCAATTAATAAAAAGGAAATCAGTAAAGAATTTGAATTTATAATAGATTAAGTCATATAAGATATTTTGACAATCTTCTTAACTTAATAATAAATTTCAATTCATATACTCCTATATTAATTATATCTTCTGTCCCGCAAAACGTTTATTAATAGTATCGAAAAACTTTTTATGAAAGTCTCGTTATCTCTTAAGGTATTTAACAATAAAGGAGGAAAATTTCCATGTTATTTAAAAGCATAAGAGGAAGGATAACTTTAATTATCGTTGTAATTTTTGTTTTATTTGGGGCAGCAATCTCTTTCAATATTTTTTCTTTGATAAGATCCAACGATGGTTTGGGTAGTTATAGAGATCTTTCTGATGCAACGAATCAAATCTCTGAAATAGAAAACGACTTTTTTGAAGCTGCTTTAGCCTTCAAAGACTATGTGATTAATTACGATGAACAAACAAGAGAAATTATTACTCAAAATATCAACTCTGTTCAAAGTTTCTTTACAGGTGAAACTACCGATTCAACACTTGTGCAAAACGTAATCACAAAGGTAGAGAGTTATGAAAGCGGGTTTAATCAAATTGTTCAATTGAACGAAGAAAAAAATAGACTCGTAAATCAAGATTTTAAAGATATATCCAATGAATTACGCCAAATTATTACCGACTTTAAAACCTTAGCCCAAGAAAATAATGTTTCGATCCTTTCTTTTTATAGTGATAATCTGTTGAATACACTGGATAATATAGATAATTTATCTTCCAAGTATTTCTCATCCAAATCTCTTGGAGATAAAAACAATGTTTTAGACGTTTTTACTGAAATGGATTATCAACTTTCGAATATAGAATATAGGTTAACCTCTGACGAACTAACTGAAATGTTCAACCAGACGAAAGACATGGTTGAACAATTCAAAGACACCTTCGATCAAATAGTCACAGCGATAGAATCCCAGGAGCCTATAATCGGGCAGATGGAGCAAGCAAGGGTAGAGATACTGTACCTATTAGAAGAACAAAGAAATAAATTAAAGGTCCAACAAGACACGTTAGGTCCATCACTCATAGAAGAAAACAACAGGGCTATAACCTTGACAGCCATCTTAACCGTAGTAGCTTTCGTAGTATCGATAATCATGGTCATCTATCTAATAAGAAGTATAACGAAACCACTGTTAGACTTCAAAAACAAGATAAACCAATTCAAAGAAGGAGACTTAACGGTAAACTTTGAAAGTAAAAGCAAAGACGAGATAGGACAGATGGCCAACGCCCTATCAGAAATGAGTAAAGAATTGAGAAGATCCATGGGGTCAATAAGGCAGGCATCAGACAAAGTAGAAAACGCATCAGAAAATCTAACACGCTCATCACAAGAAAGCAGAAAGAACTCAGAAGAACTCAAAAACCAGATGGACAAGATACAAACAAGTACGGAAGAAACGGCGGGAAACGTAGAAGAAGTAACCTCAGGTGTAGACGAAGTAGCAAGGGCTGCACAAGGTGTATCCCAAGACGCACAAAGACTAAGTGAAGAAGCAGATGAAACGAGTAAAGCTGCAGAAGAAGGAAGCAAAACGATAGAAAGTATAAGTCAAGCGGTGAAAGAAGCGGTAGAAAGGACCAAAGAAAGTCAAAAAGAAGTAGAAACACTCGCAAGCAACGCCAAGAACGTACAAAGTATAGTAGAAACGATAAACTCGATAACGGAACAAACGAACCTGTTGGCACTAAACGCAGCGATAGAAGCGGCAAGGGCAGGAGAAGCTGGAAGAGGATTTGCAGTTGTAGCGGATGAGATAAGGAAGTTAGCGGAAGAATCAAGGAATGCAACGGATGAAATATCAGAAATACTAACCAACATAACGCAAGGGACGAACAAAGTAAACGAATCTACGAACAAGGTAGTAGGAACGATAGGAGAAATAAACGAAAAGATGGTGAATGTACAACAAAGTTTCAACCGGATAAAAGAAAGGATAGAAAGGATGGACCAAGGGATAGAAAACATGACTGCAAGTGCAGAAGAACAAAGTGCAAGTGCGCAAGAGATGAGCACAGC
>NZ_JALY01000018.1:0-1492 GCF_002924615.1 Petrotoga halophila DSM 16923
TCTATATCAGTAAAAGAATCTTATCATTTAGAATTCAATTTGAAAACAAACAATATATTTAAAGAGGATTTAGTTAGAACATTTAAAAGTCTTTTGGGTGTAAATGCCAGATTTTTTAATAGAAGTAAAGGCTCGAAAGTATACATAAAATCACGCGATGACATTTTGAATATTCTTGAGCTTCTCAATGCCAAGGAAAAAGTAAAAGAATTAAGCGAATTGATGGATATAAGGGATCTACGAAGTAACGTAACAAGAACTATTAATTTAATATCTGCTAATTCATCAAAAACAGCTCATAGCTCAATAAAGCAAATTAAGGATATACAAATTATTCAAGAAAGTATAGGTTTAGATAGTTTACCATATGACCTAAAACAAATAGCAGCTTTTAGATTAGAAAATGAAGATGCAAGTTTGAGCAACATGGCAGAATCTTTATCAATGAAAAAATCTACTTTATACAACAAACTAAAAAAAATCTCAAAAATTGCCGAATCTCTAAAAAATACCTAATTCAGATAAAATGGTGGTGCAATAATTATGAAATGTCCTTTCTGTGGTTACGAGGAAACTAAAGTTCTAGACTCAAGACCAGCTAGTAACGGCACTTCCATAAGAAGAAGAAGAGAATGCTTGCAATGTCAAGCTCGTTTTACAACATATGAAAGATATGAACAAACAAGGATAAGAATAATAAAAAAAGACGGCAGAAGGGAACTTTACGATAGAAAAAAACTAATGAATGGGATCTTAAAGGCATGTGAAAAAAGGCCTGTGAGCACCGATCAAATTGAAGAAATTGTTGATAACATAGAAGAAGAATTAAGAAGAAGTGGCAATTCAGAAATTTACTCTTCTGAAATCGGTGATAAGGTTATGGAACAACTGAAATCAATTGATCAGGTTGCTTATGTAAGATTTGCTTCGGTGTATAAAGAATTTAGAGATTTAGACAGTTTTTTACAAGCTATAAGAGAATTAAAAAATAGTTAATCACCATTATTAGAAATGGGAGGAGCGATACAAAAGTGGCTGAACAAGTATACAAACTAACCAGAGAAGGGTACGAAAAATTAAAGAAGGAACGAGAAGAGCTTAAAAAAAGACTTATGGGGGAAGTTGCCGAAAGGATTAAAGAAGCCAGGGAATTGGGAGATCTATCAGAAAATAGTGAGTATGAAGAGGCAAAAAACGAACAAGGAATGATAGATTCCAGAATCAAAGAGATAGATTATATATTAGACAATGCTGAAATAATTGAAAATGGAGGCAATCACGATAATTCTACCGTAAGTTTGGGAAAAAAGGTGAAAATAAAAGATTATAGATTGAATAGAGAGCAGGAGTTCCTGCTAGTTACCCCTCAAGAGGCCAATATCGAAGAAAGTAAAATCAGTATTGAATCTCCTATTGGAAGATCATTACTAGGAAGAAGAAAAGGGGAAGTTATCAACATTAAAACAGCTAGAGGAAGCTCAAAAAAAATAGA
>NZ_JALY01000257.1:0-24071 GCF_002924615.1 Petrotoga halophila DSM 16923
ATGGAGATTGTGAAGCTGGCGGGGGTTTTATCATAGGGCATTCAAGGGGTAAACCCCTTGAAAATTCCTAAGGCATGGAATCTAAAAAAGATGCAATTTGGGAAGAAACACCCAAAAGTTCCGCATTTTTTAGGAGGATAGTTATGAACGAAAAAACAGAAAATAAAAAGACGAGAATCGTTTGCACAATTGGTCCAGCCACACAAGATGAAACAATGATAAAAAAATTAATAAACGCTGGAATGAATGTAGCAAGATTGAATACTTCTCACGACACTATTGCTGATCATGAGAAGCGAGTAAATCTAATAAAGAAGATACGGAAAGAGATGAACATACCTTTTGCTATTTTACTTGATTTAGAAGGTCCTAAGATTCGAACGGGTAGATTTGAGACAGATGAAGTAGTCTTGGAAGAAGATCAAAAATTTATTTTGACAACCGAGGAGATCGTTGGCAATAAAGAAAAGGTGAGTATAAATTATAAAGAATTACCTAAAGAAGTTAAAAAGGGAGATTCTATTCTTCTTGATGATGGAAAAATACGACTTGTAGTCATTAGCAGCAACGAAAAAGAGATTGTAACAAAAGTTGTAACAGGTGGCAGTATCACTCACAGAAGAGGGATAAACGTTCCTGGAATAGATATAAGTTTGCCACCTTTAACAGAAAAAGATATGAAGTATCTGAACAAGGCTGTAGAATGGAACGTAGATTATATAGCTCAATCTTTTGTTAGAAAAGCTGAAGATATTACCAGAACAAGGAGAATTTTAACAGAATTGGGCATGCCAGATCTCCCCATAATTGCTAAAATTGAGACATTACAAGCTCTAGATAACCTTGAATCGATCATAGAAGAAGCTGATGGAGTGATGGTTGCAAGAGGAGATTTAGGCGTTGAAGCACCTGTTGAACAAATTCCTTTGCTTCAAAAAAGAATTATAGAGATTGCAAACACCATGGCAAAGCCTGCTATAACAGCAACTCAAATGCTTGAAAGTATGGTTAATAATCCGTTCCCTACAAGAGCAGAGGCAACTGATATAGCCAATGCTATATTAGATGGGACGGATGCAGTTATGTTATCTGAAGAAACCTCGATTGGGAAATACCCTGAGCAAGCTGTCAAAGTTATGTCCAATGTGGCAAATGAAACTGAAAAAATGTTAGAAGAGTACTATTATAAATTTGATTATTCAACATATGGTGGAGGAGACCCTGCTACCAATTCGATAACGATGTCTGCAATAAAAATTGCCGAGCAATTAGGCATTGAAGTTATAGTTGCGACCACTTATAGCGGGTATACGGCAAGAGCTCTTTCCAGATTCAGAAGAAATATGAAAATAGTTGCAGCTTCCCCAAGAATAACTACTTATCATCGATTAGCGTTAGTTTGGGGAGTAACTCCTGTTATTATGCAAAAATTTACTGACACGGATAATATGTTGGAGAGCGTTAGCAATATCGTGAAATCTTTAAATTTTGCTGTATCAGGAGAGAATATCATAGTAACGGCTGGAATTCCCTATGGTTTTTCCAGTAAAACCAATCTTTTAAAGGTTCATGAGGTATGATATAATTGGTACATTAGTAAAAATTTATTTTTGAGGTGATTTTTATGAATAAAATAGATGAATTAACTCCAAAAAAAGTTGTAGAAAAATTGGATAATTATATAATCGGTCAAAAGGAAGCAAAGAAGCAGGTTGCTATCGCTTTGAGAAACAGGATTAGACGGTTGGCGCTACAAGAAGATATTCGAAAAGATGTAATACCAAAAAATATTCTAATGATAGGTTCTACAGGTGTTGGAAAAACAGAAATTGCCAGAAGGTTGGCAGAGGTTGCTAATGCACCATTTGTGAAAGTGGAAGCCACAAGGTTTACCGAAGTTGGATATGTTGGGAAAAATGTAGAAAGTATGGTTAGAGAATTGGTTGATTCTTCAGTTAACATGGTAAAGAAGGAAATGATGGAAGAAGTTAAAGGTAAAGCTCAAAAACTTGTAGAAGAAAGGATAGTAGAAGCACTTGTGCCTTCAAAGAAAAAAACAAAGGCTCAACCTTCATTTATGGACGTTATGCAACTTTTCAATCAAAATGCTGAATATTCCCAAAATAAGGGATATGATGAAAAAGAAGACGAAAACATTCGAAGAAGAAGAGAGGAACTGTTGGAAAAATTAAGAAATGGGGAATTAGAAGATGTAGAAATAGAAATAGAAGTTGAGGAACAATCTACCCCAATGTTTGCTGGATTGGGACCTGAACTTGAAGACATGGGCATTCAGTTTGGAGAAATGTTTCAAAATCTTATGCCTAAGAAGAAAAAAAGAAGGAGAATGAAGATTTCTGAAGCGCGAAAAGTTTTGGAACCTATTGAATCCGAGAAGTTGATCGATCAAGATAAATTGATACAGGAAGGAATAAGTAGAGCCGAAAATAGTGGCATAATTTTCATTGATGAAATCGATAAAGTTACATCCACTGGAGGATCCGCGTCAGGGCCAGATGTATCTAGAGAAGGTGTTCAGAGAGATTTGTTACCAATAGTTGAAGGAACAACTGTTGTAACAAAGTATGGTTCCATTAGCACTGATTATATATTGTTTATAGCTGCTGGTGCGTTTAGTGAGGCTAAGCCTTCGGATCTGATTCCTGAGCTTCAAGGAAGATTCCCAATTAGAGCGGAATTATCAGATTTGACAAAGGAAGACTTTATTAGAATACTAACCCAGCCAAAAAATGCAATACTAAAACAGTATCAGTACTTACTTCAAACCGATGGGGTGAAAATTGAGTTCACTGAAAATGGCGTTGAAAGAATGGCAGATATTGCCTTTGAGTTGAATGAAAAAGTTGAAAATATTGGGGCAAGAAGACTTTATACAGTAGTCGAAAAAGTTCTTGAAGAGGTTTCTTTTGAAGCACCTGCATCAGGAGAGTGGGAATTGAAAATAGATAGCAATTATGTAGACCTACGGTTGGGTAAGGTATATGGTGATGAAGATCTCAGAGAATATATTCTTTGATGGACAGTGTTGAGCTAATAAATTGCATATTTCAATAATATTTTTTGGAAGTGAGAATATATGCGCATAAATGGTTCCAAACTCATAATTATAATAGGTTGTGGAAGGTTGGGTTCTGAACTAGCTTTGAAATTAAGTAAAGCTTACAATGTAGTAGTTCTTGATAAAGAAGAATCGTCTTTTGAAAGATTATCGAAAAGAAATTTTACAGGTTTCACAAGAGTTATTGATACAAGCGATATGGCCGCATTAAAAGATGTGAATATTGAAAAAGCTCACATGGTTTATATTGTAACCCCCGACGACAATTTAAATTTTATGTTGGCCTACGGGATTAAAAAATTAAATTCGGGAGTAAGAATAGCCGCAAGGGTGAATGATCCTTTGAAGAAATCAATTTTTATAAAGGCAGGATTGAATTTATTTTGTCCCATAGAGGATTCGGTAATGGATTTGGTTGAGGAATTGGAAAAGGAAGTAGTTAAATATGAATAGAATTTTTTATATCATAGAGGGAAAGATATTAGCCTATTCTTTAGCCAAAAAATTACTCTTATTGGGTAATCAAGTTTACTATGTCAGCAAAAATAACGAAAATCTGGAGATTTTAGATGGATTAAAGGTAAATTTTCCTGCTCTTGAACTTGTTAAGCAAGATCCTACCGATATCAAATGGATAGAAAATTTAGATCTAAACAAAAAAGTAGAAGCCTTAATAATAATCTCTGAGGATGATGCATTGAATTTTGTTGTATCTTGGTTGTTGAGAGAATATTATGAAGATATAAAGATAATATCTTTAGTCAATGCAACAGAAAACGAAACTATTTTCAAAGGTATTAATGTCGAAACACTGGTACCAATTTCTTGGATGCAAAAATTAATTGAATCTTCTTTGATTCATGAAGATATTACAGATTTCTTCAACCCCTATGTGGAAAAGTTATCCATTTTGGAACTTACTATACTTGAAGATGATAAAGCCGTAAATAAAAAACTTAAGGAATTAAATATACCTCAGAATTCAATAATCGGAGTATTGATAAGAGAAGATGGAGATATAATGGTTCCTCAAGGTGAAACAACCATTTATAAGGGGGATAGGCTGATCGTTTTGGCGCTAAAAGAACAAGTGAACGAAGTGAAAGAAACGTTAAAATCGAGGTGATCTAGTGCCTTCTTACAAATATTTTTTAAAACTAAGGTATAAAACAATTTTTCGAAATACGGGAAATATTATAATAGGTCTTTCTGTTTTGATATTTATAGTGGGTTCTACTGCTTTTATTTATGATTCTTTTAGAGATTTTCTACCATTTTTGATTACAGGGATATTATCCTTTCTTACCGGGGAAATATTTAGGTATATGGGAAGAGGAGAAAAAAGAAAAGAATTAAACACACAGGATGCTGTCGTCACTGTTTTTTTTGTTTGGACGGTCGCAATTTTTCTTTCTTCTTTGCCTTTTATTTTTTCTGGAGAATTGAATTTTTCACAGGCAGTATTTGAATCGACAAGTGGATGGACAACGACAGGGCTTACGATGTTTTCTGATGTGGAAGTCCTACCCCTCTCTATCTTAATATGGAGATCGGTGATGCAATTTATTGGTGGGGCTGGTTTTGCTATAATTACTGTAATCATTGCTGGTACCATGGGGGTTGGTATATATCAAGCAGAAGGAAGAAGTGACAATTTAGTTCCGAATTTGAGAGAATCGGCTAGGATAATTCTTAGAATTTATTTAAGTTGGGCGGTTATAGGTGTTTTGCTTTTGATGTTTGTAGGAAAACTTTCTTTTTTTGACGCCTTTAACCATACATTAACTGGCTTGGCTACGGGAGGATTTTCCACAAAAAATTTTAGTATAGGTTCTTTTGGTAGTTTGAAGGTAGAAATAATTATCATGTTGCTAATGATTATGGGCGGAACTGGCTTTGGAGTCCATTATGCTGGTTTATTAATGATTAGAAATTTTATTAGGAATCGCAGAGACTACCGGTCCAAAAAAATTTCGTTACTTGAATTAAGAGAAAAAATCAAATCTGAGCCTTTTTTAAAAAACCCCGAAATTAAGACCATGTTCATAATTTTAGTTATTTCTTTTTTGTTGCTTTTTGCTTTTACAACAGTTGAAATGTACGGAGTGGGAGATGGTTTAGTTCATTCCGCATTTCAGAGTATTTCAGCTTTAACAGGCACTGGTTTTTCAACAGTAGCTTTTTCACATTGGAATTATTTCGGATTGTTAATTGTGACAATATTGATGATCTTAGGTGGAATGATGGATTCCACATCAGGTGGTTTAAAATTATTCAGGGTTTATATTGCTTTCAAATTGATAATTAACCAGATCAAAGAATTTTTTAAACCCTCTGGAACCACTTTTTACATAGAAGTATATAAAGGGGTATCAAGAAAGAAAATTGATCTAAACTCAATAAAAAATGTTTTAGTGGTTTTTACAATGTATTTTATTACCTATTTTATCGGCGTTTTTATATTGTTGGCTTATGGGTATCCACTTCATAATGCTTTATTTGAGTATGCTTCAACTTTATCTGCTGTTGGACTTTCCACAGGTATTACTTCGAGTCAAGCTCCCGTAGGAGTGATTTGGACGCAAACATTAGGAATGTATTTAGGGCGTTTGGAATTTTTTGTCATTATAAATGCAATTATAAAATTGTTTAAAGATTTGAGAGATATTATTTAAAAAAATAATCTTTAATACCTGAACGACCTTTTGTTTTTCATACACAAAAAACAAATTTAGGAAAGTAAAGAAATACCCGCCATCTATAATTAGGCGGGTTTATACTATCCCTTAACCGAACCGGCGAGTAAACCTCTTACAAAATACCTTCCCAATATGATGTAAACTATAAGTGTAGGTAGGGCAGCGATTAACGCTCCTGCCATTTGAACGTTCCATTGGACGACTTGACTGCCAGCCAAATTGACTAAAGCTACCGTTATTGGTTGTTTCGTCGGGTCACTGGTTATCGTTACTGCAAACAAAAACTCGTTCCATATATTTGTGAATTGCCATATTATAACGACTACGAACCCTGGTATTGATATAGGTAAGAGTATCTTTGTATAGGATTGCCATATGCTTGCACCATCCACAGATGATGCTTCCACTAATTCGTTTGGAATTTCCTCATAGTAATTTTTAAACATTAAGGTGGTAATCGGTATTCCGTATATAACATGGGTTATTATCAATGCGGGTATCGTACCATATAAACCTATTGCTTGAAAGAACTGTATCAGTGGAAATAATACACTTTGATAAGGTATGAACATCCCAAATAATATTAGGGCAAAAACAATATTTGAATATTTGAACCTTAATTTTGAAAGAGCAAAACCATTTATTGAACCAATTATTGCAGATATTAGAGTAGCCGGTATCGTAAGGTAAAAACTGTTTTTTAGATTCGGTCCTAATCTTGCAAATGCCTCTTTGAATCCCTCAAAAGATAACTTGCTTGGAAGTTTCCACATATTTGATATAGAAACTTCTTCAAATGGTTTAAAAGAGGTGCTTAGAGTAACATAAAAAGGCAGAACATAAAATATGGTGAATAAAGCTAGTATAATATAATAAATTGTGAGTGAAGTTTTATTGGTTTTTTCTGCCATTATCTTTCCCCCCTAAAAGAGCTATAAAGATAAGGGATTATAACCGCAGCTACCATTACCAACATTATTATTGCAATGGCTGATGCGATAGCGTATCTGTTGGATCTAAACATCTGTTCAAACATATAAACAGCAGGCATATCGGTAACGTTGTTAGGTCCACTTCCAGTCATGGCGTATATTAAATCGAATATCTTCAGAGACATGTGTCCTATTACTATCATGGCACTAAGTGTAATTGGTCTGAGCATAGGCATCTTTATTCTCCAAAATAATTGAGTACCTGTTGCACCGTCTACTTGTGCTGCTTCTATCATCTCTTCAGGAATAGCTCTAAGCCCGGCTAAATACATTGCCATTACGTATCCTGACATCTGCCAGGTTGCTGCTATTACCACTGGTATCAACGCTAAATTGAATTTTCCTATCGATTGGGTACTCGTGTACCACATCCATTGTAAGTTTGTCCATCCAAGGTTTTCAAGTAATAAATTAATTCCTTGTGGGGAAGTTGGTATGTTCCCAGGAGCGAATATCCAACCCCAAACCGTACCTGTTACAACAAAAGAAATTGCCATTGGGAATAAAAATAGGTTTTGAAAAAAACTCGATCCTTTTAATTTCTTGTCAATAATATTGGCTAAAAATATACCGAGTATTATACATCCTGCTAGAAAAAATAGGGTAAAAAATAATGTGTTCCATAAATCTGTTTGAAATCTGGGGTCCATGAATAACCTTTGATAGTTTCTCATTCCAACAAATTCGTATTCTCCACTCAATAATGAGGAAAAACTATTCCAGTTGGAGGTTGATGTTCTTATCGTTAAAAAAATGAAATAGTAAACAAATATCCCTAGGAAAGCTAAAGATGGTAGGATTATAAAAAATCCCGCTCTTGCCTTTTTCTTTTGAACCGACATTTATATCTCTCCTTATCGATTAGGTAGGGTATATCGAAAATCTCGGCCCAGAAAGGGCCGAGATTAAGTTATTTTAGGTGTTAATCTGTGAGTAGATTTACGTCTTCAGCAGCCCATAATATCATTTGTTTTGCTTGGTTAACGTTTTTAGTAGTTACTAAGTTGTTAACGGCATCATTGAATGACGTGACAAATGCTTCAGGCGCTGCAGAACCGTGAACGATGGATGGTGAAATGATGAGAGTTCTGAAATCTTCTGCTGTTTCTATCAAGTATGGATCGTCTCCTGGATCTGCGTCAATTCTTGCTGGGACGGAACCTTTAATTGGATTAAATACTGATTGAGCCCTTGTGGAAGCCAAGTATTCCAAAAAGATTAGTGCATTTTCTCTATGTGGGGCATTCTTTGGTAACCCGAAGGTATCGGATACTAGTACAAATACAGCTTGTGTACCAGGTAGTTCAAACCACCCAAAATCCTCGCCAGGGATCCAACCTAAGGTTTTGAAGTATCCTTCTGCCCAGTCACCCATTAAGTTGAAAACGGCTTTGTCTTCATACAACAATCTTGAAGCATCTTGCCATGCTAAAGCTGCGTGATCTACGTTAACGTAATCCATAAGTTGTACCATTTTCTCTAATGCACTATCAAGCCTTTCATCGTTGAAAGATAGTTCGCCGTTAAATAAGGCGTTGTAATTTACAGCTCCAAATTCGGCTACCATGAGATTCTCAACAAGTTGACCTGCAGGCCATTTGTTTTTATCTCCTAAAGCAAGTGGAGTATAACCAGCGGCTTTTGCTTTTTCTAAAGCGTTTATGAATTCATTCCATGTCTCTGGTTCTTTAGTTAAACCTATTTCGTTAAATAATTTCTTGTTGTAGAACACAACGTTGCTTCTATGGACCGTCAGAGGAATGGAATAAACTTCACCTTGATAACTTACTATGTCTATTAGACCTTCAGGAAATTTATCGTATACTCCCCAAGCTTTTAAATATTCTGTTAAAGGTTCCATGAGTCCTGGTATTACGTATGTATCTGTTAACTCCCAACCAGCATGTACTTGGAATGTGTCGGGTGGGTTTCCACCAAGCATTCTTGTTTTTAATACCGCTTTGGCGTTAGTCCCTGCTCCACCGGCAACCGTTGCGTTGATTACTTCAATATCTGGATATAATTCATTAAAATCTTCAAGGGTTGCTAAAAGCGCTTCTTCTTCTCCTCCACCAGTCCACCAACTGAATATCTCTACCTGCCCACTTTGGGCAAAAATCATGGTGAAGCTTAATACACTTAGAAGTACTATACCTACTAACTTTCTCATACTATGCTACCTCCTTTTTGAGAATTTACACTGTATTTGAAAACTTTAAAAATCTCTTTTTTGTTTGAAATTGTTATAAGATATGTTTTTGTCATTGTTTAGCAAAAACTGATAGGGAGAAGATACGATATGTTCGATAGCAATTGAGGCTGCACCTGACAAAATAGCATCTTCTTTCTTTGAAGCAACTAAAATTTGTGGGATTTCATCCGAAAAGGTGTATTGAGCAACTATTCTTTTTATTTCCCTAATAACTGAATATCCCGTTTTTAAAATTCTTCCACCTACAATTACCGCTTCCGGATCGACTGTATTTACAAGGTTCACTATTCCTAAGGCTAAAAATTTGTTGATATCATCCAAAGTTTTTTTAATTTCTTCAGACTTTTTTGATTCGTTTAGAATTATCTCTAAAGGTAAGTTAAATTCATCTGCCAACCTTGATAAACCTCCGAAACTTTCCAAAGGCATTAAATCTCCAGTTATGACTGTATGACCTATTTCACCAGCGGAGTTAAAAGTACCCGAATATAGCTTCCCATTTATAACAATTCCTGCTCCAATTCCAGAATCTCCTACAATAAATACATAATTGTTAAATTTTTTCCCATGTCCAAACCACTTTTCACCTAAAACAGCACCGTTTGCATCATTTTCTAGCCAAATTGTTTTTTCATAGTGTTCTTCTAGCTGTTCCACAAGTGGGTAATCTTTGAGTAAGGGAAAAGGATGAACTGATCGTAAAATTCTTTTTTGGCTATCTATCAATCCAGGCATAGCGATACCAATACCCTTAATTTTATTGAAGTCGACTTTTGTGTTATTGATCAATTCGTCAATTATTAAAATTAGGTTTTTTAAAACATCAGTCGGTCTTCCATATGAATTTATTTCTTTTTCAATACTCTTAATTTTTTTGCCCTTAAAATTAAATATTCCTGCACGTACTATGTTTACCCCAAATTCAATACCTATAACATAAAAAGCGTCTTCTTTGATTTTTATCAGTTTTCTCTTTCTACCTAATTTGCCATCGATGGTACCGACTTCTTCTACTAAATCCTTGGAGATTAATTCATTCACAATATTTGTTATAGTGGCGTTTGTTAGACCTGTTATATCTGATATTTCTGATCTTGTGCTCGTTCCTTTCGAGTTCAATAATTCTAAAACTACTGTTCTGTTACGTTCTTTAACTAATTCAATATTATATGTTTTATTTGCCATCAGTTAACTCCTTTGCTTTTTATTTATATTAGATTCAGAGACCCTAAAACTTGATTAATAGCGCCCTATTGCCCCGCTCCCCACCCTGAAGGATAAAGAGAACCGTGTCACTTTACTATGCAGCCCGTCCTCTCTACTTTTAATTAAAATACATTTTTTTATAAATGTCAAGTCTGGTTATGAGTGTTTAAACACAATTATTACCATTTAAAAGCAATTATTTGAGAAAATCTAAAGAAATCTTACTTTTATTTATTTAAAAAAATTTTACTCCAATATATTTATTGTTTAATACTTGAACGAAGTTGTTGTTTTCATATCAAAACACCAAGTAAAACCATTCAATATAATTACATACAGTATAAATTTTAAAAAATATAGATTGATAAATTCTTTGAAGTTGTTTGTGCAGTAATTAGGAGTTAAAGTTACCTGTAGAAAACCACTTTAAATGTTGTACCAACCATCCATTTTGATTCAAATTCAATTTTATAATTTGCTAATTCGCATAAATATTTAACCACCGCTAGGCCTAAACCGGATCCTTTGGCATAATTATTTGCTTCAGCACCACGATAGAATCTTTCAAAAATTCTTTTTTGTTCTTCTTCTCTTATACCTATACCTTCATCTTTTATTATGAGTTGTTCGCTGAGAAAATTAATGTATATGTCAGAATTATCGTAAGAATATTTAATTGCATTGGAAAGCAAATTTCTAAAGATTGTGTAAAGTACAAACTTGTCACTTTTTATAGATTGAATTTGACAATTGAAGTGTAGCTTTACGGATTTTTCTTGTATTTTTTCATAAAGGTCTTTCACTATTTCGTTGTATAGAGTAGTTGGATTTATCAATTCTTTTTTTAATTCGTATTCACCAAATTCTGCTTTTGAAAGAAGGGTTAATTGAGAAATAATATTTTCTATTCTGTCGAGAGATTCTTCGATTTTAGTAACTTGTTTGGTAAATTGATTGTCTTTCATGAAGTCTTTGAGTATTTGAGTATTCCCTTTAGCAATGGTGAGAGGGGTTCTGAGTTCATGGGAAACTGAGGTTATGAAATCTTCTTTCACTTTTTTTAATAATTCAAATTCAGTTTTGTCTTGCAATATTAGAAGTTGATATTCTTTTTTGAATGTGAGCTTGCAAAATTTACTGTATCCTTCAAAGAAATATATATTTGTTTCTATTTCAAAGTCTTCATTATTCAATATATGCTTTGCAAGCTGATCGATTTCATTGAAACTTATGGTGTTCAATAATTCTTTGTGTTTCACAAAACCCCAAGCTTTGGCAGTCTCATTTACATTAAGGATGTTTGTTTTATTTTCTAATTGTAATACTGCGTCTTCCAAAGAATCGAATATGTTAAAGTCAAATGAGTTAGCATTTTTCATCTTTATTTCTCACCGTTGTTATCTACCGTATAAGCGTTTTTATTGAATTTGTATCCTACGTTTCTAATAGTTTTAATCCAATTTTTCCCTATTTTTGATCTGATCATGCTTATATGTACATCTATAACCCTATCTGTAATAAATTCGTCTCCAAACCAAATTTTATCTATAATTTCTTCTCTTGTGTAGACTTTTTCTGAATTTCTAGCTAATAGATCGAGTATTTCGAACTCTTTTGAGGTCAATTCAATATTTTTTCCTTCATATCTTACTGAATAATTGTTTGAATATATTTCCATGGGTCCAAAAACCATTTTATTTTCAGATTTTTTGATTCTTTTTAATAATGCTCTAACCCTCGCTGTAACTTCTCTAGGATTGAAAGGTTTAGTAATATAATCGTCTGCTCCTGATTCGATTCCTAAAATTTTTTCTCCATCTGTATTTTTTGCAGAAATGATTATGATACCTATTTCTCTATTCAATGCACGAACTTTTGGCAATTCATTAACTGCGTCTCCATCAGGTAACATCAAATCTAATAAGATTATGTCAATGTTTGATTCTTTATTCAAAACGTTCCTCATTTGAGATAAAGTACCGGCTTCAAAGATTTCTAAATCTTCTAATCGAAGATAAGTTTTTAGTATATCTCGTATATCTTCATCATCTTCAACAATAAGAACCTTAGGCATGAGAAAGCCTCCGTTTATAGATAGTCTTCGATTTCCTTACCTGTTTCTATGTAAACTATTTCTTCACAAAGATTTGTGGCGTGATCAGCGATTCTTTCAATGTCTCTTGCCAATAATACATAGGGAATAACAAGTTCTTTGTTAAAAGTTTCATCTTGTAATTTTTTCACAGCAATTTGTCTAAGTTGATTTTCTAGCTCGTCCACTTCATCATCTCTTTTCCAAATTTTCACAGCTTCTTCAATGTTTCTTTCTCCGAATGCTTTATATGAGTCCTTTATCATCTCTAGGGATATACCGAACATCTTTTTTATTTCTTTAGTATTTACTATGTCTTTTAGATCAATATGCGCATAGATTTTAGTTTTTTCAGCAATATTGCAAGAAAGATCACCTATTCTTTCAAGATTGTTTGCGAACTTTATCATTGTTACTGCGTATCGTAGTTCTTTGGCTAAAGGACGAAATCTCGCTACGATTTGATAGACTGACTCTTCAATTTGGCGGTTTAAATCATCTATTTGATCATCTGCTTTTAAGACTTTTTCGGCTAATTCAAGGTTTTTATCTTCTAACGCTTTAATCGAATTTTCAAACGATCTTAGGACGGACGTTAAAAGCTTGGATATTTCACTTGTTAATCGTGTCATTTCCCCTTCAAAATGTGTGTAGTCCATTTATTTCACTCCCTATTTGCTTGATGTACTTTTTGTTGTGTGGTTATCTATTCAATTTTTAGCTAATTCTACCATTTAGATAATCTTCTGTCAATTGTTTTTTTGGGCTTTTTATAATGTCTTCTGTTTTTCCCGATTCTATGAGCTCTCCTTGAAACATAAAATACATATAATCTGAAATTCTAATAGCTTGGGCTAGGTTATGTGTAACAATAATTATAGTATAATTTTCGGATAAATGTTCTACTAAATTTTCAATTTTTTGTGTAGCTATAGGGTCTAGGGCGGATGTAGGCTCGTCTAATAGAATTATTTCAGGATCAATAGCGATGGCCCTAGCAATACACAAACGTTGTTGTTGTCCCCCAGAAAGTGAACTCGCTGGTTTGTCAAGTTCATCTTTTACTTCATCCCATAGCGCAGCTCTTTTTAAAGCTGTTTCAACGATTGCATCCATTCTTCTTCCGTTTCTTGTTGTGTGCAACTTTAAACCAAATGCAATGTTTTCATAAATAGTCATAGGAAAAGGTATTGGTTTTTGAAAAACCATTCCTATTTTTTTCCTCAACAACGATAAATCAATATTATTTTCATATATGTTTTTGTCCTCAAATATTATTTCGCCATTGGTTCTATATCCAGGAATTTCATCGTTGATTCTATTTATACTTCTCAACAAAGTAGATTTCCCACATCCTGAAGGACCAATTATTGCGCTGACTTTCTTTTTTTTAATTTCCATATTTATATCTTTTAAAGCTTGTTTTTGATCGTACCAACCATTAAAATTTTTAATTTCTATTGCAATTTCTTTTTCTGTGTTCAACTTTTTTGTTTTCCTCCTCTTATTTTAAATGCTATCGAGTATATCACTAAAATAAGTATTATTAAGAATGCGGATGTTGCTTTTGCCATCCATTGCGCACTTTCTCCATATGCCATGGTTATAAAATATATATGAGTTGGGAGAGTCATAACAGGATCAAGTAAAGAATTTGGTAACTGAGTTGAATAGAAAACTGCACCAGTCAATAATACAGGAGCGGTTTCTCCAATAACCCTTCCTGCACCAATCAATATGGCGGTTATTATTCTATTTCTTGCTGCTGGAAAGAGTATTTTGTAAATAGTTTCCGTTTTTTTTGCTCCTAAAGCATAGGCTGATTCTCTCAGCTCTCTTGGTAGAGAAGCAAGGGCTTCTTTTACTGATGAGGATATTACAGGTAAAGTCATTATAGATAAAGTTAAACTTCCACTTAGAAGAGATGTTCCAAATCCTAGAGTTATCGAAAAAAGAGCTAATCCAAACAATCCGTAGACAACAGAAGGAACACCAGATAAAGAGGTAACGGATATGTCAATTATTCTTCCTAATCTTGATTTTGATCCATATTCTGAAAGGAAGGTACCAGTGAGAACTCCTATTGGAATGGAAAATAATAGAATGAAAAATATCATCAAAAAACTTCCCAATATTGCCGGTCCTATTCCACCGGCTGTCATTCCTTGACTGGGGTATTCTATGAAAAAAGAAGGATTAAAATATCTTGCACCATCTACTATAACTATTACAATTATTGACAATATTATACCAAACGCAATATAACTTATGATTCTAAAAATTAATGATATAATAGAATCTATTCCCGTTTGCTGTTTCAACTTTTCCAACTCCTCGTTACTCTTCTAGATATCATTGTTAGAATAAAAGATATCATTAGCAAAATTAAACCTGCTGTAAACAATGCAGAGTAGTGTGTACTTCCTATGGGTACTTCCCCCATCTCGCTTGCTATAGCAGCGGTCAAAGGTCTAACTGGATCCCATATTGATTTGGGAATTATGGCAGCTCCTCCGGCTACCATTAATACAACAATAGTTTCCCCTATAATTCTATTTATAGTAAGAATTATTGAATTCAAAATTCCTGATAGTGCAGCTTTGCTTACTATTCTAAATCCGGCGGTGAACCTGCTTGCCCCCAAAGCTAAAGCGCTTTCCTTTAGACTGATATCAACTGATGATAATGCTTCCTGCATAAGTGAAGCGGCGTATGGTAGGGATAAAATAGATAGCCCAATTGCTGCTAATAGTAAATTACCTGTGGACCAAGCACCAAAATTCATTAGGATAGGTGAAATATAAATGAATAAGAATGATCCTATTATAACAGTTGGGATTCCGGATAGCAAATCTATCGCTGATTTTATAATTCTTTGTTCTGTGTTTGTGGCATAATCGTACAAGAAAAATGCAATTATATACCCTATGGGTATAACTATAATAGAAGCGAAGCCAGTTAATATAAAAGAATCCGCTATCATAGCTAACATGCCATATTCTGGTGGATCATATGTTGGATACCAATACTTACTTGTAAAAATTTCAGCCCCAACTTCTGTCAGGGCTGGAATAGCGTCTCTGATGATAAAAATGAATAGACCGATTAATGCCAAAATTCCCACCATTGCGACAACTGTGATTATACTTTGATTTACGATATTTTTTAAATCTCGTCTATTCACAAATAAAACACTCCTTTTAAAAGATAATCTTTTAAAATCCGTATGCTGCTACATATCCAGCTTGTTCAACTAATTCTTGACCTCGTTTTGATAGTCCAAATGTTAAATATTGTTTAACTGGTCCGGTTTGAGGGTAACCATTTGTCGCATCAACAAACATGTACAATGGTCTTGAAATTGGATAAACAGAATTTAAAATATTCATTTTTGTTGGTTGTACACCTTCGACTGATAAAACCTTTACGTCTTCGGTCACATAACCTACGCCTGTATAAGCTATAGCATATGAGTTTTGAGCAACTGCTTGTACTTCTGCGTGGGTTGATTCTAACATTTGAACCGTTGGGGCCATTCTTTCACCCTCTAAAACTTTTTCTACGAATGTTTCGTAAGTCCCTGAGGCTGTGTTTCTTGAATATACAACTATCCTTTGGTTTGGTAAATTTGGATTCAATTGGCTCCATCTTGTAATTTCGCCAGTGTAAATACTTGCCAATTCTTCTATGGTGATTTCATCTATTCCAAGATTTGGATTGACTATAACGGCTATTCCATCGTATCCTAAAACAATTGGAATGAAGTATTTTCCTTCTTCATGCATTTGTTCTAATTCCGATTCTTTAAGCCATCTACTTGAGTCAGCTATGTCTGTTGTTCCGTTGAATAAAGCTGCAATACCGGTTGAAGATCCCGCACCCTCCAATGTAATTGTTAAATTGGGATACATATCTTTTAACTCTTCAATCCATAGTTGTGCTACTGGAAAGATCGTGTTTGAACCTTTTATAACTAGTGTTTCTGCAAAACTGAAAAGGGCTATGCCTACCAAAACTAACGTTAATAATACTTTCTTCACAATAATTCCCTCCTTAATTTAAGTTTTCGATGTAATTATAGCACCCTTTTTTTTGGATAAAATCAAGTGATGTTAAGAAATATTAAGGAGGTACTTTCATTAATATTTAATCATACTTGATGAACCTAAAAAATGAAATTGTTATTACATTTTGATAAATTTTTTTGTCTTTAATTCTTTTCAATATTTCAGAAATTTGTGCTATAATTATATTGTACCTTAATTTACAAGACCTAATTGAGCTTTTTTAGGAAACTTTAAGAGGTGTTTGATTATGTTGATTGAATCGAAAAGTTATGAGAAAGAGGTTGAAAAACTATTAAATGTTAGGCTTACCAAAAGAGAAAAAGAACTAATAAGAGCAGCTTATGATTTAGCTGAAATTGCTCATAGTGGTCAGTATAGAGATTCTGGTGAGGAATTTTTTGAGCATCCAAAAAGTGTTGGATTGATACTCGCCGGTTTAAAAATGGATGTCGATACGATAATAGCAGGTCTTTTGCACGATGTAGTTGAAGATTGTGGGGTTTCAATAGATAAAATAAAGGATCTTTTTGGTATCGATGTTGCAAATATAGTTTCAGGGGTCACCAAGATCAGTAATCTAAAGCTCAATGAACGACTAAACGAAAAAGACATGAAATCTTTGGAGAAAGTTGAGACTATCAGAAAGATGCTTTTTGCTATGTCCGAGGACATAAGAGTCATAATCGTTAAATTGGCTGATAGATTACATAATATGAGAACTTTAGAATTTGTCGATAGGAAAAAGCAAATAGCAAAAGCAGATGAAACTCTAAAAATATACGCCCCCATTGCTCATAGATTGGGGATTTATAAGATTAAGGAAGAGTTGGAGGATTTATCCTTTCGGTTTTTGTATCCTGATACGTATTTTGATTTAAAGACGAAAATCGAGGAAAAATTAAGACTTGGACAAAATCGGTTGGACGAATACGCGCAGATTATTAAACAAGAGCTTGATAATCAAAAAATCAAAGCAATGGTTGAAGGACGTTCTAAACATTTATATAGTATATGGGATAAGATGATTCGAAAAGGTAAAACTTTAGATGAAATCTATGATTACATTGCTCTTAGAATAATTACTGAAGATCAGAATAAATGTTACGCTGCTTTGGGAATAATTCATTCTATTTGGTCCCCTATTCCAGGAAGAATAAAAGATTATATTGCAACACCTAAATTCAATGGCTACAAATCTCTACATACTACTGTTATAACCCATAAAGGAGATCCATTAGAAATCCAAATTCGAGATTGGAAAATGCATGAAGAAGCCGAATACGGTTTGGCTGCTCATTGGGTTTATAAAGAGGGTGTTAGTCCTGAAAAATTGAAATTTCTCAATGATTTGATGGAGTTGCATAGATATATAGCTCAAAATGCTTTTGAATTGAAAGATATCGAAACGAACCTTCTCTCAAAAGAAATTTTTGTATTTACACCCAAAGGAGAAATAATTCATTTACCCAGAGGTGCGACACCTATTGATTTTGCTTTCGCTATTCATACTGAGGTTGGTAATCATTTTTCCGGTGCCAAAGTCAATAGTAAATTAGTCCCTATCTCACACAAATTGCAGACTGGCGATATAGTAGAGATACTAATCAACAGGAATTTTCAAGGGCCTAGCATTGATTGGTTAAAATATGCCCAGTCGCCTAAGACCATATCAAAGATCAAAAAATATTACCGACAAAAAAACGAAGTAGAGTTAATAGAAAGAGGGAGGGACAAGTTTAGAGAGCTTTCTAAAAAACTTAATTTTTCCATGGATGAAATTCTTGAAAAGTTGAAAGAAATTGGATTTTACATTAAATACAACATAAAAAGTGACGAAGAATTTTTTATAAAATTATCTTTAGAAGATATCAGTATTAATACGATTAGAAATATTTTCACCTTAAGCGAAAAAGAAGAAGAAAAAATGGTCCCTACAGTTGAAAAATCTATTTCGAATAGAAAAGGTATCTCCGTTCTTGTTGACGGTGAAGAGGGAGTTGAAAGCTATTTTGCAAAATGTTGTATGCCTGTTCCAGGAGATGAAATTATAGGTGTGATAACTCGAAGAGGAATCGGTATACATAGAAAAGATTGTAATAATATTCAGGATATCGATGAAAGTAAAAAGGTAACTGTTGAGTGGAACGAATACAATCAAAATAAATTTTCCACCGTATTATTGATAGATGTGGAAAGTAAAAATGTTTTAAATAACGTTAGAAACGTTATAAATAATGAAGGTGGACATATAGAAAAATTCGAAATGAGAAATAATTCTAATTACCTTAACCTTAGAATATATCTATCCGTTCAGAATTTAAAACATCTGAGTCTTTTAAGTAATAAATTGAAAAATTCTAAGGGTGTTTATTCTGTTAGGAGGGTATAATTTGAGAGCCGTAGTTCAAAGAGTTACACAAGCAACCGTAGTCGTTGATAATAAGATTGTTTCCCAAATAGAAAAAGGACTTCTTGTTTTCTTGGGCATTTCAAAGAATGATCGAGAATCAGATATTAATTGGATGGCTGATAAGATAGTAAATTTGAGAATTTTTGAGGACAGCCAAAACAAAATGAACAGTTCTTTATTAGATGTTAATGGCGAGGTACTTGTTGTGTCTCAATTTACTTTATACGGTGACTGTAGAAAAGGGAGAAGACCATCTTTCACCGATTCCGCAAATCCTAGTAAGGCTAGGGTTCTTTACGATAAGTTTCTTTCATACCTTAAAGAAAAATACCCTATAAATGTTCAACAAGGTGAGTTTCAAGCTCATATGAAAGTAAATATTATCAACGACGGTCCAGTGACTTTACTTTTAGATTCTCAAAAGCTGTTTTGAATTTAATAAATATCATTTGATCGGAGGGATTTTATGAAAGAGTTAGAAGTTACCGTTTTCGTCTACAACGAAGATCCATTTGAAGCTCACATTTCATCTGAAGGTGTAGAATCAGGAGTTAATCAATCTAATGTGCATAAAATATATTTAGGTTACGAAAAACCTCAAAAAGGTGTTGTTGTAAAATTCAAACTACCTAACGGTGAGAAAAAATACGTTAGGGGTGAATAGTTGACTCTATCTCTTTTATAATTTCACTAATATCAATTGGAGAGAATTGTAATATCTCACTTTTTATAGATTCAAAGGTATCTATAAAATATTTATTTTGGTTTCCTGTACTTATTTCTAGGGAGCACTCTATTAGTGCAGCTACCAAATCAGATGTTTTCACGTATGCTCCATAATTATTTTCAAATGGGGCATATATATATTTTTCAAATTTTATAAACTTCTCTTTAAGTATACTTTTATGGTTGTACCAATCTTTAATGAAGTCTTTTTCTATTTCTCCAATTATTTCTTCTAATCCGCTTACTTTTCTTTTAGTTGGGCTTATCACGTCACCTGTAAATGCTTCAGGCAAATCATGTAGTATTGAAGCAATCATAATATCGTAAATTTCTTTCATTTGTAAATTAGCTTTTAGAGCTAAAAGGTAAGAGATTAAAAAAACGAAAAAGGTATGTGAAGCTACAGAACTTTTGATATTTCTATGATTTTTGTTCCATCTTATCATAGTTACCAGTCTGGTTGATTTTTCTAATAATTCATTTGCTAATTCTTCTATTTCTTTTTTATCTTGTATATCCATATTTTTTATTTTCGTTTGGTTTTTTATTTTAGGTTCTTTGTAATATTCGGGAAAGACTCTTTCGTTAATACTGGCTTCTTTTTGGGCGACAAGGAGGTTTATCATCCTTACTTTCTTTTCAGTTTCTTCATCAAAAGTATAATGAATTAATAGTTTTGGGCTAATATTGCTATCAAAATTTGATTCTACTTCTTTATAGGTTTTGTTAATCACTTCATCCCAAAGTTTTTTGCCTTTTTCTTCAATTTTGCTTTTGGTAGCCAATGATATGTCTGATAATACTATTTTAGGAATCGCTTCATATATTTTGTTGTGCAGTATTTTTACCAATTTTTCTGCTGAATCGTCAGAAAATACAAATAAACTTAAAAGAAGATTGTTGTATATGTTGTCAGATTCGCTAAATCTTACAATTGCAGGATTATTATTCCATCTGTAAACTGTAAACAAATTAGAACTTTCTAAAAGAAAATTGCCAATGTTCATTCAATCACCTTCTTAATTTCTTAATTAATTCAATATTTTATTTTCTTTAGATACTCTAAAATCTACTTTAGCGCCCTTTCACCCGTGCGTTAAGGGGTAAACCCCTTAAAAACCCCAAATTCAAGATCAAAATCATTTGAAAACATGGTTTGCATACTACGGCAAAAAAATAAAAGAATTTTCATCCATAGTGTTCAAATTTTGTATTTCTTAATTATTTTAACACATTTTTTAATTCATGATTATTTGAAATGATGGTATAATTTATTATGTGCTTAGAACAGTGGAAAGAGAAAGGGGTTTATAAGTGAAAAGTATTTTCATAGCCGGCATTTCTGGATCGATTGGTCAACAAGCTTTAGAAGTATTAAATAGCGGTTGGTTTAAAGACAACTTCAAGATTGTAGGGGGTTCCGTTTATAAAAGTTGGGATAAATTGAAAGAAGCAATTAATAAAAACAATTTGATTAGTGTTGGGATAGTTGAAAATAATGAAAATATTCCTAAAACTTTTAATGGATGTCGAGTTTTTACTGGTGTAGATGCTGTTGAAAGGAGCATGGAGTTTTGTAATCCTGATTATTCTCTAATTGCTACTTCTGGTTTTTCTGGTGTTAAAAACACCTTAAAGGCTATCGAGGTTTCCCAACGAATATGTTTGGCAAATAAGGAATCGATTGTGTGTGGTGGCAATTATGTTTTGGATTATGCTACCAATCTAAAAAAAGAGATAATTCCAATTGATAGTGAACATAGTGCAATATTTCAACTTTTAATGGGAGAATCCTCGACCCCTGAAAAAATTATATTAACGGCTAGCGGTGGTGCTTTAAGAGATTACCCTGTTGAAGCCCTTGAAAATGTTTCAGTGAAGGAAGTGTTGAACCATCCTGTTTGGTCGATGGGAAAAAGAATAACCGTTGATTCAGCCTCGATGGTAAATAAGTCTCTCGAATTATTTGAAGCTTATTATTTATTCAAAATAAACAATATCGAGGTAGCCATTAATAGAAACAGTAGAATTCATTCTATGGTTCAATTTTCTGATGGAGTAATTAAGATGCATTATGGAGTAGCTGATATGAAAATTCCAATAGCTTTTTCGATTTCTTATCCGGAACGGAATTTTGTTTTTGAAAAACCTGATTTATTTTCGGAGAAGATACGGTTCGAAAGAGTAGATTTTGATAAGTATCCCTCTTTGAAATTAGCTTATAGCATTCTTGGGAATGCCCCTTTACAGAATTCATTTAATGCTGCCGATGAGATTGCAGTGGATAGTTTTTTAAACGGTCTAATTAAATTTGGAGATATTTATCGTATTATATACAAAACGGTAAATGAGATGCAAATTCAGTTTTCATTTGCCAATAGCTTGAGTTTTAATAATTATAATGATATACTTAAAGTGGATAAAATCAGTAGAAATATAGCGAAAAAATATATTATGGAGGTTACCGAATGACCGTTCTATTATCAATTATTTGGTTTTTGATTATTATATCCGTTATTGTAGTTGTTCATGAATTTGGGCATTTTATTTTTGCAAAAATTTTCAAGACGAGAGTGGAGGAGTTCTCTATTGGATTTGGACCCGCATTATTCAAAATTCCAGGTAAAGAAACTACCTTTCGATTCAATATTGTTCCTTTGGGTGGCTATGTAAGATTGGCTGGTGAAGAGGTATTAGAAGAGGGTTACGAGGATACTGATCCTGCACTGTTTTACAATAAGAAACCTTTTCAGAAATTTTTGATTGCTTTTGCAGGACCTTTGTTTTCTTTTCTTTTAGGTTATTTCCTTTTTGTGGGAATAGCTGGTGCTTACGGTTTTCCAGAGGTAATGGTTGAAAGAGTTGGAAGAGACAGCATCGCTCTCCAAGCAGGTCTTGAACCAGGTGATATCATTAAAAAAGCAAATGGTGATTATGTATTTAATCCATCTATTTTAGAGTTGGAAATAGCTTCTGGGAAACCATTAGAGTTAACTGTTATAAGAAATGGGGAAGAAGTAAATGTTACATTAAACCCTGAACTTACCAATGAGAGGGCAATTTTTACTTTACAAGGAATCGAAGATACGGAATTTCTCACTTTGAAAAATAAAGAAATTGTTTCACTAAATGGTGAAGAAGATTTATATATAGTTATGAGTCGGCTGGAAAGTGGTGATCCGATAGAGATACAGTTAGAAGATGGAACTATTATTGAAGGTAAATTGTCTCAATATTCGTATTTCCCACCTACGTATGAGACAGGTATTGTGTATGCTACTTTTTCAAATGTTATCGCAGAAGGGGGACTTCCTCATGGCAACAGCGGAAGCAATGCTTTTCAACCGGGAGATAAAATAATCGAAATTAACGGAGTAGACATTAATAATGGGTCTGATTTGCAAAATGTAATTTATCGAACCCAATTGAATACAGGAGAATTAATGTTCGCTGTTTCTGGTAAAGAAATTATTAATGAATATAAGCCTTTTAAAGATAATACACTTGAGGTGCTAGTAGAGAGAAACGGACAAACAATTATTATTAATTTATCCAAAGAAGAATTTTTAGATTTCATAGTTCAACCGGGAGTTTTAGAGGCGCCCTACGAAAATTGGCATCCCAAAGGTGTTGAGGCTCTTACTGTTCCAATTCAATGGGCAAATAATTTAATCTCATTAACATTCAGATCTTTTGGACAGTTATTCACTGGAAGGATGAGTGCCGATCAAATAGCCGGTCCCGTTGGAGCAGCTGCTATAATAGGGCAGGCAGCGATGGTAGGGTTCGATGCTATTTTAAATTTAACCGCTTTGATAACTATCAGTTTAGGAGTTTTTAATTTGATTCCGATCCCCGGTTTAGATGGTGGCAGAATCGTTTTTTCCATTTACGAAATGATAACTAGAAAAAGGGTAAGTCCAAAAGTCGAGGCGATAGTGAATACAATAGGATTTTTATTCTTAATATTTCTGATGATCTTCGTCACTTATAACGATATAATGAGATTTTTCTAATGAGGTGTCCTAAATGTTCTCACAAAAAGTAGTAGATGTTGGTGGGGTTAAAATTGGTGGGAAGTACCCCATCGTTATTCAAAGTATGACGAATACAGATACAACACATGTTGAGAAGACTCTGCTTCAAATTGAACGATTGAAAAACTCTGGTGCACAGATTGTAAGGGTATCAGTGAGAAGTAAGGATGACATTCAACCTTTTGGTGAGATCGTAAAGAAATCTCAAGTACCTTTAGTTGCAGATATTCATTTTGATTACAGGTTAGCAATAGAATCTATTAAGGCTGGTGCTTCGAAAGTTAGAATAAACCCAGGCAATATTGGTTCAGATGTTAAAGTACGAGAAATAGTTAAAGTTGCTAAGGAGTACAACGTCCCGGTAAGAGTCGGATCTAATTCTGGTTCGATAGCCAAAGAATTTTCAGATTTACCCAGACATAAAGCGTTGGCTGAAAGTGCTTTAAAAGAAGTTAGATTATTAGAAAAAGAAGGTTTTTACGATATTGTCGTCTCTGTCAAATCTGTTGATGCAAAAGAAACTTTTGTTGCCAATCAATATCTTTCGCAGT
>NZ_JALY01000065.1:0-1904 GCF_002924615.1 Petrotoga halophila DSM 16923
ATCAGCCGTTTTGCAAGAAACACGCTGGACTGCCTGAAGTACATAAGGCAGCTTAAAGACAAGAACATCCCAGTTTATTTTGAGAAGGAAAATATAAACACAATGGATTCCAAAGGGGAAATCCTGCTGACCATTATGGCATCTTTAGCACAGCAAGAAAGCCAATCTTTAAGCCAGAATGTAAAACTGGGGATTCAATACCGTTACCAGCAAGGGAAAATCCATATCAATCACAACCGGTTTCTTGGCTATACAAAAGATAAGGATGGCAATTTAGTTATCGTTCCAGAAGAAGCTGAAATTGTTAAGCGCATTTACAGAGAATATCTTGAAGGATCCAGCATGCTGCAGATAGCAAGAGGTCTGGAAGCTGACGGAATTCTGACAGGCGCGGGCAATCACAGATGGCATACCAGCACCATCAATAAGATTTTGAGAAATGAAAAATATATCGGCGATGCGCTGTTGCAGAAAACCTATACAGTAGATTTTTTATCGAAGAAAAGGGTGGCCAATAACGGCATAGTTCCTCAATACTATGTAGAAAACAGCCATGAGCCCATAATTCCGCGTGAAATTTATATGCGGGTTCAGGAAGAGCTTGTCCGCAGAAGATGTGTGCATATAAGTAAGAACGGAAAGAAGAGAAACTACAGCAATAATCATCCCTTATCCCAAATGGTGTTCTGCGGCAAGTGTCATGAAGTATTCCGCAGGGTTCATTGGAATAACCGAGGGAAAAAATCCATCGTTTGGAGGTGCGTCAGCAGATTAGAAAACACCGGTTTGTTTTGTACCGCTTCCACTATACTTGAAGATACTCTCAAAGAGAAGATTGTAGAAGCTATCAATATAGCCGTCAGCGGGAAAAACTCTTTCCTGGCCATACTGAAAAAGAATATTGAAACCGTATTAAATGAGGATTTGGACGAGAGTACGGCAGATATTGATAAAAGGCTGGAAGAGCTTCAAACCGAGTTGATCCAATTGGCAAATTCAAAGGAAGCATATGATAATATTGTCAATGAGATTTACCGCTTACGGGACTTAAGGCAAGAAACCCTTTCAAGAAACGCTCTCCGTCAAGATAAGCGGGATCGGATCGCTGAGATGACGGACTTCCTTAATATGCAAACCGGTGGTATTACGGAATTTGATGATAAACTGGTTAGAAAACTAATTGAAAAGGCAACTGTATATAATGACAGGCTAGTGGTAGAGTTTAAGTCAGGGTTAGAAATAGAAGTAAACCTATAAGCTCGTATTAAGATAGCCGCCAGTAGGGGAAGAGTACTTATACTATTATAAATAACTACAGGAGACATAATTGGATTACCGATTGCGGGAGCAGAAGCAAAATGCGCTGGTTAAAAATGCAGAGCGTGAAGGAAGAAGCAGCGAATAGCTGAAATGACAGACTTCTTGAATGAACAGTCCTATGAGCTGGAGGAATATGATGAGCAACTGGTAAGGCGGCTTATTGAAAAAGTTACGGTATTTGATAATAAGCTGACCGTTGAGTTTAAGTCTGGAGTAGAGATTGATGTATTAATTTAAAATGAACCTGACCGCCGATTGAGGAGAAATACTTCTTGATGGGCGGTTCTTTTCTATTTATACTTGGGGATAATCTAATAAATAAACACACTTGAACAATTACTCATATGTTTTTATTGACAAACGGAGAATTGAGGTTTATAATATATATGAAAGATTATTCAAGTGTTCAATTGAATGATAAGGAGGTGATATAAATATGGCAAAAAAAATTCAACCAATTGAAAGATGCGACTCTGATGTAATACATGAGGAAATTGTAAATAAAGTGCGAGAAAAAATGCCTCAAGAAGAAACTCTATATGATCTAGCAGAACTATTTAAAGTTTTTGGAGATTCAACAAGAA
>NZ_JALY01000065.1:2060-2429 GCF_002924615.1 Petrotoga halophila DSM 16923
TGGTAGTGAAAGAAAAATCCGTTAACAAGAGCAATAAAAAAGTATTAATACTTGAAGGACTTGACTGTGCGAATTGTGCTGCAAAGATTGAAGCTCAAACACAAAGCCTTGAAGGAGTAAATAGTGCGACCGTTGATTTTGTATCTAAGAAGCTGACAATTGAAGCGGTCGATAAAAAGGAATTTGGTAAAATTCTTGGAGAAGTAACATCCATTGTAAATAAACTTGAGCCGGATGTTAAAATAGTTGATGCAGAGAAGAAAAAGGTGAACAAAAGCATAGTAATGCTTGAAGGACTTGGCTGCGCGAATTGTGCAGCTAAAATGGAAAAAGAAATAAGCGGTCTAGAAGGAGTTGAATTTGCTGCAG
>NZ_JALY01000183.1:0-2544 GCF_002924615.1 Petrotoga halophila DSM 16923
CCTTTTAAAATCAAAAGATTTTTTTGAAATTTTTTTAATTTCAAAAGATTTTTGTTAGCGCCTCTTCGCTTCGCAAATCCCACCAGAAAATTACCTACAGCCTTGTAAGGCATTCTTTAATTATTTCTTCCGTTTTTAGTTCTTCTAGATCAAGTTGACCTATGACCTTCATAATTTCATATCTTTGAAATCCAAGAGTTTCTAAAGCTTCTATAGCTTCTTTTACATTATTATTTCCATACGATTGAGCGCCTACCCCAGCTGAATAGGCACTGAAAGAATCAGAAAGTTCAGATATTAGTCTTTCGGCTGTTTTCTTACCTATGCCAGGCAGGTTTGAAAGGAGCGTTGTATCTTGGGAGTTTATCATTTGTATAAATTCTTCTGCATCCGTTTTTCTAAGGATTTTTGAAGCAATTCTTGGTCCGATTTTTGAAACTTTCTTTAAACTTTCAAAAACATCTCTTTCTATTTTATCTTTAAAAATATAGAGTGATGTGTTCCATTCGCTTATTTCCAGGGATGCGAAGAATTCGTATTTGTCACCCTTTTTTAAGTATCTTATAACGTTGAACGAAGGATACGCTTCCAGAGTTAAAGCTCCAATTTTGATTAGAACTTTTTCGTCCTCAAAATCTTCAATTGTTGCGTTAATTTTTCTTATCATATTATATACCTCGATAAAAGATATCTACAATGCTACTAAATTAGTGGATATTAATTCTTTGATTTTTCCAAGGAGATACAAAGAACCAGTGAAAAAATAAATATCACTTTTTTCTGATAAAAGCTTATTGAAACCTTCCGAAGGGTCTTTTATAAACTCAACATTTTTGGTATGCTTTTTAAATTCTTCATATATTAATTCAGGATGTCTTCCCCTTTCGGTAGGAACTGATGTTACAATAATTTTATCAAAAACTGAAGCAAAAATTTGTGACATTTTTTTGTAGTCTTTATCATCCAATATCCCAATCAAGGCAATTTTTTTCTGAGTAGGAAAGTAAAGATTGATGCTTTTTTCTAATTGCTGGGCAGCGGCAAAATTGTGGGCACCGTCGAAAACTATCTTTTTACCGTTTATTTCTGTGTACTCAAACCTACCTTCCCAATAAAAGTTTGCCATAGCTTCTCGGATTTTCTCAATAGATAGAGCTTTTCCAAATTTTTGCATAAACGCTTCTACTACTGCCAAAGATGTTGTAACGTTTTCCATTTGGAACGTCCCGTTGGCACCAAAAATCAGATCTTTAATTTCAGAATTAATACCATAATAATCTAACATATTATTGTTAATAAAATATCTATGGTTGGTAGAATTAAAATCTTTTCCATGTTCATAAACTTTTTCTGCATTGACTTCTTTAGCTTTATTTAAGATAACTTTTTTTGGGCTTTCGTCTATATTTCCCAATACCAAAAAATTGTTTTTCTTTATGATACCTGCTTTTTCATAAGCTATCGCTTCAAGAGTATTACCTAAAGTTTTGATATGGTCTTTAGATATAGAGGTTATGACTGAAACATCAGAATTGATAACATTAGTAGCATCCAACCTTCCTCCTAAACCCACTTCAATGATTCCTACATCCACTTTTTGTTTTTCAAAATACTTAAAGGCCATAGCTGTTGTTATTTCAAAAAATGATGGTGCATATTCTTCACCTTTCAGATCCATTTTTTTTATTTCTTCTTCAATCTCATTGTATATCTCCACAAATTCTCTCTCAGAAATGTTTTCCCCATTTATTTTTATTCTCTCGGTTAATGAAACCAAATGTGGGGATATAAAGGTTCCAACTTTCATTCCATTATATCTTAAAATTTGTGAAAGTGCAGTGGTAACACTTCCTTTTCCGTTAGTACCTGTGACGTGTATACTTTTGAACGAATTCTGCGGGCATCCTATACGTTTAGTTAATTCTTCTATCCTTTCGAGACCTAATTTCACCTTGAAATTTGCTGCTCCTCTTTGATAAAGATAATCAACTAAATTGGTAAATTCCATTTAACTAATCTCCTTTAAGAGTGTTTGCAATTTTTGATATTTTTTCTCACTTTCTATCAAATCTTCTTTTGTTTTTTCTACTACATCCGGATCAGCCTTTTCGACGAAATTTTTATTTGATAATTTTTTATTATATAATTCTATATCTTTTGCTAGCTTTTCCAATTTTTTTGTTAACCTTTGTTTCTCTGTATCGATGTCTATGTAATCACCTAAAGGTATGTAAACTTCTACACTTTCATCTACATAAGCAGTGGCAGATTTTGCTGGTTTCACTTCAGTTTGAGTTATATCTTTCAAAAAAGCTAAATGTTCAATTAAACTTATGTTTTTTTCTATAAAATCGTTGTTTTTTGCGACAATTTTGTATTTCAAGTCAACCTTTTGTGTTTGGGGTATATCCATTTCAGCTTTAACGTTCCTTACACCCTTAACTAACTCCATAATCTTCAAGAATACCTCTTCTGATTCAGGATAAATATTATTCTCGTTACTCTCTGGCCACTTAGCGCTTATCAATAATTCTGAATCTTTCT
>NZ_JALY01000299.1:0-8227 GCF_002924615.1 Petrotoga halophila DSM 16923
AAAGATATGTTTATGAAAGGTATAGTATTAAGGCCAGGTCAGAAACTAGATAAAACCATGGCAGAAGAGATTGCAATGAATTATAATGTTATATTGAATTTTGAAATTGAAAAAAAGGAACCAGAAGAAGGAAAAGAGGAAGATATAGAAACCATACTTACCAAAAAGTGGAACGATATTTATGAAAAAGAGAAAGACAAATTGGCTCCACGTCCACCGGTTGTCACTATTATGGGACACGTTGATCATGGGAAAACGACTCTATTAGATAAAATTAGAAATACCCATGTTGCTGATAAAGAAGAAGGCGGTATTACTCAATCTATAGGTGCTTACCAGATAGAGTATAACGATCAAAAGATTACTTTTATCGATACCCCTGGTCATGAAGCATTTACAGAAATGAGAGCCAGAGGAGCTCAAGTTACGGATATAGTTGTTCTTATCATTGCGGCAGATGATGGGGTGATGCCTCAAACAATAGAGGCTTATAATCATGCAAAAAGTGCCAACGTTCCTATAATAGTGGCGATAAATAAAATTGACAAACCTAATGCCAACATTGAATTAACAAAACAACAGATGGTATCTAAACTCAATCTTATTCCAGAAGATTGGGGTGGAAATACTATAACTATTCCAATTTCTGCAAAAACAGGTAAAGGAATCGATGAGTTATTGGAAATGATAATTCTAGTAGCTGAAATGCAGGAGATAAGATGTATCCCTGAAGGAAAGGCTAGAGCAGTGATAATAGAAAGTCGGGTTGATAAGGCTATGGGGCCTTTGGGAACGGTTATAATTAAAGATGGGATATTGAAAGTTGGAGATGACTTTATTTCAGGTTCTACTTATGGTAGGGTCAGAAGAATGATAAATGACAGAGGAGAAAGTTTAAAAAGAGCCGTTCCTTCCACTCCTGTACAAGTTTTAGGTTTTAATGATGTTCCGAACACACATTCTATTATGTATGTGGTTGATTCAAAAGAAGAAGCTCGCACATTAGCAGAAAAGATAAAAGAAAAAGAAGAAGAAAAAGCCAAGGGTCCATCTAAAAGGCACGTAAGACTTGAAGATATTATGCAAAAAATGGAAGAGGAAGAAAAAAAGAAATTAAACATTCTATTAAAAGCCAGTACTTATGGAGAAATAGAAGCTTTAAGGAACGCTATTCAAAAGTTCGAAAATCCAGAAATAAATATAGAAATTATACACGCTGGGATAGGACCGGTAAGCACAAGCGATATAATGTTAGCTTCCGCTTCAGATGCGATTGTTCTGGGCTTTAGAGTAAAAGCCGATTCAAAGGCATTAAAGATGGCAGAAGCTGAAGGAATAGAAGTTAGAAGGTATAATATTATATTTGACTTGATTGATGATATCAAGAAAGCTTTAGAAGGTATGTTAGAGCCTATTCAAAAGGAAGAGCTCACTGGAAATGGTATAATTAAAGAAGAGTTCAAGATAAAAGGTGTAGGAAAAATTGCTGGTGTTCAAGTAAATGAAGGTTACGTTCAAAGGGATGGCGGAGTTAGAATCTATAGAAATGGTGGTTTAGTTGCCGATGTGAAAATTAAGAGTTTGAAACATTATAAAGATGAAGTTAAATCCATTGAAGCACCTAAAGAATGTGGAATTCAATTTGAAAATTTCGAAGATTTCACTAAAGGTGATGAATTAGAATTTTATAAACATGTATTTGTTAAACGAGAATTGGATTTGGAACAAAAAACTAAATAATTAGGTGTTTTGATAAAAGTAAATGGGGGATATGATAATATGGGTTCTGAATATAAGGTAGTTGGAATTAGGGGAGCAACTTCTTTAACCGAAGATCATCCAATGAAAGTAACTGAAAATGTTATAGAGCTATGGAATGAAATAATGAATAAAAATGATATATCACGTATAATATCGGTGATATTTTCTGTAACACCTGACATCAAAAGTCTTAATCCTGCTACCATTTTACGTGAGAAATTAGATCTGAATAACGTTCCTTTTATGAGTTTAGAAGAAGCTTCATTTAACGATTCTCGAAAAAAAATAATAAGGGTGCTGATTATTTGTGAAAGCAGCACCCAAAATTTTGTATACTTACATGAGGCAAAGAACTTAAGAACAAAAAAAGAATAATCTTTTTATATTTCACTTTGAGAATTTATTAAATCTAAAATTTCGCTTTTTGTATTAAAATATTCGTCTGAATGAAGTATATATTTTGCTTTTTGAGTTAGCAACTTGTTAGTAAAATCTAAGGTGAATTCTTTTATTATTTTTCCAGGCCTGGGAGACATAACTAAAACTTTTGTACCTAGCATTAAAGCTTCGTCTACGTCATGGGTTATGAAAAATATACTACACTTATTTTCTAACCAAATATTTCGAATCAAATTTTGCATGTTGCTTCTAGTAAATGCGTCTAAAGATCCGAAAGGTTCATCCATTAAGATAACTTCAGGATAATTTGCTAAAACTCTTGCAAGAGCTACTCGCTGTTTCATACCTCCCGAAAGTTCAAAAGGGTATTTTTCTTCAAAACCAGTAAGATCAACTTCTTGAATAAAGAATTTTGAAATTTCTTCGATTTTATCTTTTGGTACACCCCTACTTTTTGGTCCAAACTCTATGTTCCCTTTAACAGTCAACCATGGATAGAGTGTAGGGGACTGAAATACAACTCCTCTATGCCAGTCTGGCCCTTCTATAGGGTTTTCATGCATCAAACATTTTCCAGAAGTTAATGGGATGAAACCTGCTATTACTCTTAGCAAAGTACTTTTTCCGCAACCGGAGGGCCCTAAAATACAAAGAAACTCACCTTTTTTTAATTCTAAATTAACACCTTTCAATGCTTCTATTAAACCGGTTTTTGTTTCGTAATTGACACTCAAATTTTCAATTTTTATCAAAGTTTCTTTATAAAGATTGTCTATATCTCATCATCCTTTTCTAAGGATTTTTCAATGTAATAAGGATTAATATATTCGCTAAATTCTTCTAAGCTTGGTGAATTTTCGATAAAACCCTGAGCTTTTAAAAAATCCGATGTATCTTTCATAACTCTTACAAAATTCCCTGGTTTTTCACTTGTGCCCATATATTTTTGACTGATCATTTCTTCTCTTGTGAGCCAAATTGAACCTTGCATTTGGATTAAAGCAGTTTCAGGAGATATTCCTAAATTTCTTGAAACTATCTCAGCGGCACGTTCTGGATCATTTAAATATATGTCGTTTGCTTCAGCCAAACAGTCTATAAAAGATACAACTAAATCAGGGTACTTTTCTGAAAAGTTTTTACTTACTAAAGCAACATTTGCTGTAATATAGCCCCTTTCTAACATATCCTCACTGGAAATTAAAACTCTTCCACCATTTTCTATAAGTTCACCTAAAGAAGGTTGCCAAGTATAGGCAGCGTCTATATCGCCTCTTGACCAGGCAGCAACTATCTCGGTTGTTTTCATATCTAGGAGTTGAACTTTTTCTTCTATTCCAGCTTCTTTGAGAATATTCAATAAAATATAATGACTAGTGGAAGCAAAAGGAGTTGCTATCTTTTTACCAACAAGATCGTTTATACTGTTTATTTCATCGTTCTCTCTAACGACCAAAGCCTCTATATCACCTAAGACTTCGTGTATCCAAATTAACTCTACATCAAGGTTTCTAACAAAAGCAATGATAGAATTTATGTTCCCCATAGTAGCAAAATCTATACTTCCTGAGGCAAAAGCTTGATTGGCCTCTACTCCAGAATCAAAAACTATAAAATTACATTGGATACCTTTATCAGAAAAGTATTTATCAAATAGCCCTTGTTCAATAGCAATTGTTTCATCGTTAGGTACCCTTAAAATTCCAATGTTAATCTCCTTGGGTAAATCTTGCTGACCCTTATTACAACTTGTAAAGATAAGAGTTATCATTATAATTAAAGCAAAAAATAGTAAAGATTTCATTAATTTACTTTTCATATATACCATAACACCTCCTCTAAAGAAGAAACCAGCTTTTAAACCTTACCTTTCCAGAAAATTAATTTTCTTTCTAAAGATCGTAATCCGTAATCTATCAAAACACCACTGATTCCCATTATAAAAATGCCGACGAATATAACATCGCTTTTTAAATAGTTAGAAGCGTCAATTACCATCCAGCCGATACCAGAGGTAGCTGCAACCATTTCAGAAGAAACAAGAGTTGTGTATGCAACTCCAAAAGAAGTTCTAATTCCTGTAAATATTTCAGGTAGACATGCAGGTAACACAATTTTAAAAAACACATTCATTTGATTTGCTCCCAAAGATCTTGCGCTTAATATATAATCTTGGTTTATTCCTCTCACAGCGGAAACACAAGCTATGTATATAGGAGCAAAGGCGGCTAAAAAAAGTAAAACTTCTTTTGATAAATCTCCTATACCAAACCACAAAATAAGGATCGTGTAATAAGCTAGAGGTGGTAAAGGCCTATAAAACTCTACGATAGAATCAATTATTGCTTCCACTTTTTTAAAATAACCGCTTAAAAGTCCTATGGGTAAAGCAAATATGATTGCAAAGGCTAAGGAAACGAATAATCTTTTGAAACTTGTTCCTAAATGCACCCATAAGGGAATATTGTTGTATCCATCTCTGGCTAAACTTAAAAATGCTGACCAGACTCTTTCGGGTGAAGGTAGCAAAGTTGGAGTGAATATTTCTAGTTTTGTAACAATATACCAGGTTAAAAATATCGTTAACCACGTAAATACTGTTAATAAAATGTGATTGTTTTTTTTGTTTGATTCATTATTATTCATACAAACAATTCCTTCTCTTTTTACAAATATTTCAGATGAAAGGCCATCAATTTTCTTGATGGCCTGTGAATTATAACACACTTTTCATCATATTAACTATAAAATCATTCAAAGTTATAGGCTGTAACTATCTTTTCTCTACCAGTGATTTGGTCTAAATAATATTCATAATAGCATATACCCAAGAATGAACCGGAAATATTAAAAACATTATTGAAACCTTTTCCCTGAAGGGCCATAACAGCATTATAACTTCTTTGAGAAGAGCGACAATGAATATAAACTGGGCGATCTTTAGGTATTTCCTTTAGTCTATCCCTAAGTTCACTCAACGGTATATTAACAGAGGTTTTTAGATGCCCTTTTTCGTATTCATCCTTTTCACGACAGTCGATGATGAAAGAACCATTCTCCACAAGTTCTCGAACTTTAGATACAGGGACTTGTCTGAATCTACCATGTAATAGATTTAAACCAACTAGCGCAGCATGATTAACTGGATCTTTAGCAGTGGAAAACAGAGGTGCATAACATAGTTCTAATTCTTTTAAGTCTTCTAATGTCCCATTCATACGAATTAGTGTGGCTATCACATCGATTCGTTTAACAGCATCCCCTTTGCTAATCGCTTGTGCTCCAAGTATTCTTCCAGTAGGAACTTCGTATATCAACTTTAAATGTAGCTGATAACTATTCGGCATTAAGCCGACTTTATCCTGAGGAATGATATAAACAAAGTCGTAAGGAATACCATTAGCTTTAGCTTTTTTTTCATTGAATCCTGTGGCAGCCGCATTTAAATTGAAAACTTTCACAACCGATGACCCAATCGCACCTTTATTTATATGAGGTATATTATAAATATGATCTGCTGCAGCCCTTGCTTGCCTTTGGGCAGGACCAGCAAGAGGTAGTCTTAAGGGTTTACACGATAAAGCACAGTAAGTTTCTATGGCATCTCCGACAGCATAGATATCATCATCACTTGTTCTGTAGTTATGATCTACTTTAATCCCACCTGTTTCACCTATTTCCAAACCGGCCTCTTTTGCCAAAGAGGTTTCAGGGCATACTCCTACAGCCATTATAACAGCTCCAGCATTTACTTTTTTGCCGGATTTTAGTTCTACATAATCATCAAAGATTTTGATTACAGAATCGCTTAAAATAAGGTTTACACCGTTATCGTATAACTCTTTATGTAAGATCTGAACCATATCGTAGTCAAAAGGTTGCATTACTTGATCTAATGCTTCTATCAAATGAACGTTATAACCCGCTAATTTAAGATTTTCTGCAACTTCAATTCCAATATAACCTCCTCCAACTACTGCCACATCTTTTATGTTGTTTTTTTCTATGTAATCTTTAATTTTAACTATATCTACTACGTTTCTGACTGTAAATACATTTGTTCTATCTATTCCTTCAATACTTTTTGGAAGAATTGGTTTTGCCCCTGGAGAAAGAACCAATTTGTCATAATGCTCTTCGTATTCTTCTTCCGTTTTCGTATTTCTAACAACGACTTTCTTTTCATCTCTTACAATTTTTATGACTTCACTGTTAACCCTTGCTTCGATGTTATACTGTTTTTTAAATTGTTCTGGTGTCATCAAAACTAAATCATCACTATTTTCTACCATACCACTTAAGTGAAATGGTAAGGCACAATTGGAGAAGGAAACATGAGGTCCTCTTTCAAACATTATTATTTCAGCAGATTCATCAAGCCTTCTTGCTCGTGCTGCTACTGAGGCACCTCCAGCAACTCCTCCAACTATAAGTATTCGTTTACCCATTTTAAAGTCCTCCTTTAGTTGACAAAGAATAAATGTTATTGTGACAATAAATCTTCTTTTTTTCTAAAAAGTTTATAACTATAGTATTAATCCTTATTCACTTTAAAATCTGTTTTTGATGGTATCTTATAAAATATCTTATTGCTAACCACAGCACCTAAAATCATGAAAGCCAAAAATATCCAACCAGATAATGAAAATTCGGCTATAGGGCTGTATAATGCCCCAACGTTACAACCATTGGCAAAACGAGTTCCGAATCCCATTAAAATACCGCCCAATGAGTATAAAAAGGCTTCTTTTCCAGTTACACGCAACTCTGATTTAAAAGACTCAACAAATTTACCTGCTGATAGAAGATAAGTTAGCGCTCCTACTACTATTCCAAAGTTTTGAACTAACGATGGATTTTGAAAAAAAGGTGTAGCAAAGGTAGCAGCAGGCATTTTTGTAAACTCAGCAAGAGCTTCTCCAGAAACACCAAAAACCATTAGTACTTTGCCTATTAGCACCCCATGTGGAGTAGAAGCTCCCCAACCAGCCTTTGTAACTCCAAACAATAGAACAAAAAGTATGCTTAAAACTACTGCACCTTCAGTTAAAGTCCAAGGTTTCACAAATATATGATTATAAGTTTCTTGACTAAAAAATTTGAAATTAGAAAGATCTAATTTTTTTCTGCTTTCTTGTTCCTTTTCCGAAGGAACTCCAAAATAAGTTTTTTCCTTCCTTCTCTTTTTTTCATATTGGTAAGATGTAAAAATCACTATGGAGGAAAATATTGCTAACAATAAGATAGCTCCCAAATAACCTTGAAAACCGTCCCATTTGAATAAATCCGGTAGAAAAACACCTCCATTGAACTTAGCTCCAGTTGGAGATGTAATCCAGGAATTGGTAACCCATCCAGCCGTTCTTTGAATAGGAAATCCTAGAAAAACACCTATTCCAAAAAATATCAACGTTATCAAAGCTCTTGTAAATCCCATAGTTAAGTCGGTAAGCACACCTGTAGCACAACAAACGGACAGAGACATACCAAAACCAAAAAGAAAGGCTCCCAGCAGTAAACCAAAATTAATTGGATTTATCCAAAGGCTGTAATTAGTTGGATCTGAATTAAACAAAAATCCCATGATCATCAAAGAGGTTATAAAAAACATGAATATCATAGCACGCATGAGTTGAGTAGATCCTGTTCTATAAGCCCTATTAACACTTCCAGCAAATCCGGTATAAGCTCTAGCTAAGGTGTATCCAAAACCTACTCCTATCAAAAGTCTAAAAAAAAGCATATCTGTTGCTAAAAGTGTGTTTCCAAGAATGAGAATTAGTGCAAAACTTAACAAACCAAGAACCTTTTCTACTGTTTTAGTCATACTTTTTCCTCCCGTCTAAAGGCATTTTTAAAACAAAAGTTTTGAATTACTAAAAGATGGGTTTTACCAAAACCTTAGTTAAATATTTAAACTTCACCCCCCTTTTTTCTTGTTAAATAGTTCACGAAGTACACTTAAAAAAGAATAACAAATATTTTTTAACACCCAAAATTATAGTTGTTATTTCTTTCACTAATTGAGATTCGAAATTATTCTAACAAAAAAAGTAAAAATAGAATT
>NZ_JALY01000037.1:0-4020 GCF_002924615.1 Petrotoga halophila DSM 16923
GGTTTAAAAGCTGGTTTCTTATTTAGAGGAGGTGTTATGACATATATGAAAAGTAAATTAATGAAATCTTTACTATTTTTTGTTTTAATTACGTTGATAACTCTTATCTTTACAAGTTGTAATAAAGGTCAGCAAGATTTACCCGAAGAGATCAATATAGGGATTTTAAGAGTACCTAATGATGAAACTATTGCTATTGAAGAGGGTTTGTTTGATAAATACTTTTCTGATAAAGGTATCAAATGTAATTTTATAGTTTTTGATTCTGGAGTAGAAGCCAATCAAGCTTTTGCCTCAGGAAGTATAGATTTTGCTACCATGGGGAACATAAATTCTATCATTGCTTTCGTTAGAGACCTTGATGTAGAGTTAATTTGGATACACGAAGTCTTGGGTGATATAGAGGCCTTGGTCGTTAGAGAGAACGATGAAGTAAACAGTATAAATGATCTTGTAGGTAAAAAAATAGCAACTCCTTTTGCTTCCACTAGCCATTATATTTTATTGAACATTCTCAAAGAAGCAGGAATTGAAGATAAAGTTCAACTTCTAGACATGAAAACAGCTGAGATAGTTGCTGCCTGGTCAAGAGGCGATATAGATGCAGCTTATACGTGGCAACCTTCTTTAGGTGAACTCATAGCAAATGGCGGAAGAGTTTTAATTTCAAGTGAGGATATGTTAGAAAAAGGATATATTACAGCAAATGTTGCTTTAGTTAGTAAAAAATTTTCAGAAAAGTACCCTGATTTAGTTGTATCTTTTATAGACTGTTTGGCTGAAGCAAACGACATTTATTTAGATGATCCAGAACGTGCCGCTGAGATAGTTTCAAAAAATTTAGGAATATCACCTGAAACTGCTTTAACCCAAATGCAAGGTTCAATTTGGCTTACAAGAGAAGAGATGATCAGTTCTATGTATATGGGAACAACTGAAAATCCTGGTAATTTTGTAAAAGTTATGAAAGATACATCAGATTTTTTATACTCTCAAGGTTTTATCGAAAATTCACCAAGCTTAGAAGAATTTAGTGAATTCATTAACCCTTATTACATCGAAAAATCCATAGAAAAGGATGATGAGATATAGACAATCTTTATAAAGAAACTTTGATAAAAATCGAAAATTTGACTGTCAATTATCAAACAAAAACCGGCTTAATAGAAGCATTAAAAGATGTTAATTTAGAATTAAAAAAAGGTGAGTTTTTATGCATTTTAGGACCCTCTGGTTGTGGAAAAAGTACTCTGTTAAGGGTAATAGCAGGTTTTATACCATTAACATCTGGAAAATGTTTGATGCATGAAAATCCTATAGAAGGTCCAGATTGGCATAGAGGAGTTGTATTTCAATCTCCTACTCTATATCCATGGTTGACTGTTAAAGGAAACATTGAATTTGGGCCAAAAAGTAGGGGAGTACCAAAAGATAAAATCGAAGAGATTTCAAAATTCTTTATTCAAGAAGTTGATCTTGAGGGTTTTGAAGAAAAATATCCTTTTGAACTTTCGGGAGGTATGAAACAGAGAGTAGCTCTTGCAAGAGTTTTAGCAAATTATCCTGAAGTTATCTTAATGGATGAACCTTTCGGATCCTTAGACGCATTTACTAGAAGTAACATGCAAAATTTGATTCGAAATATTTGGCAAGAAAATAATTGCAGTATATTTTTTATAACTCATGACGTAGACGAAGCTTTAATGCTCGGTACGAAAGTTTTAGTTATGTCTCCCAGGCCTGGAAAAATAATAAAGGAGTTCACCCTGGATTTTACTAACAAGTTGCTAACTCAAAAAGCAAAAGACATACTTCATACAGAAGAATATTTTAATACAAAAAGCGAAATTTTAGATTTAATAAATTTTCAAAGTGTAATATAAAAAGATTATTCTTTTTTTGTTCTTAAATTCTTTGCCTCATGTAAGTATACAAAATTTTGGGTGCTGCTTTCACAAATAATCAGCACCCTTATTATTTTTTTTCGAGAATCATTAAAGGAAGCTTCTTCTAAACTCATAAAAGGGACGTTATTAAGATCTAATTTCTCACGTAGAATTGTAGCAGGATTGAGACTTTTGATGTCAGGGGTTACAGAGAATATCACTGATATTATACGTGATATATCGTTTTTATTCATTATTTCATTCCATAACTCTATAACATTTTCAGTTAATTCTATTGGATGATCTTCGTTTAAGGAAGTCGCTCCTCTTATTCCCACTATTTTATATTCAGAATCCATATTATCATATCCCCATTTATTATCACCAAAACACTTAATTATTTAGTTTTTTGTTCCAAACCTAATTCTCGCTTAACGAATACATGCTTATAAAACTCTAATTCATCACCTTTAGTGAAATCTTCGAAATTTTCAAATTGAATTCCACATTCTTTAGGTGCTTCAATAGATTTAACTTCATCTTTATAATGTTTCAAACTCTTAATTTTTACATCGGCAATCAAACCGCCATTCCTGTAAATTCTAACTCCGCCATCTCTTTGAACGTACCCTTCATTTACTTGAACACCAGCAATTTTCCCTACACCTTTTATCTTGAACTCTTCCTTAATTACACCATTTCCCGTGAGTTCTTCCTTTTGAATGGGTTCTAACATACCTTCTAAAGCTTTTTTGATATCATCAATCAAATCAAATATAATATTGTACCTTCTGACTTCTATTCCCTCAGCTTCTGCCATCTTTAATGCCTTTGAATCAGCTTTTACTCTAAAACCCAGAACAATCGCATCTGAAGCGGAAGCTAACATTATATCACTTGTGCTTACCGGTCCTATCCCCGCATGTATAATTTCAATATCTATTTCCGGATTTTCGAATTTCTGTATAGCGTTTCTTAAAGCCTCTATTTCTCCATAAGTACTGGCTTTTAATAAAATATTTAATTTCTTTTTTTCTTCCTCTTCCATTTTTTGCATAATATCTTCAAGCTTCACGTGTCTTTTAGCTGGACCTTTACTTTTTTCTTCTTCTTTTTCTTTTACTTTTTCTGCTAGCGTTCTGGCTTCTTCTTTTGAATCAATAACGTATAAAATAGAATGTGTGTTTGGAACATCATTAAACCCCAAAACTTGGACAGGAGTGGAAGGAACGGCTTTTATTAAACTTTCTCCTTTGTCATTTATCAATCTTCTGACTCTGCCATAAGTAGAACCTGAGATAAAATCATCCCCAACTTTCAATATTCCATCTTTAACTATAACCGTTCCCAAAGGACCCATAGCTTTGTCAACTCGACTTTCTATGATTACTGCTCTAGCTTTTCCATCGGGGATGCACCTTATCTCCTGCATTTCAGATACTAAGAGAATCATTTCCAACAATTCATCGATTCCTTCGCCTGTTTTTGCAGAAACAAGAACTGTTATTGTATCTCCTCCCCAATCTTCTGGAATAAGATTGAGTTTAGATACCATCTGTTGTTTTGTTAATTCAACATTAGCGTTAGGTTTATCAATTTTATTTATAGCCACTATTATAGGAACGTTGGCACTTTTTGCATGATTATAAGCTTCTATTGTTTGAGGCATAACACCATCATCTGCCGCAATGATAAGAACAACTATATCAGTTACTTGAGCTCCTCTGGCTCTCATTTCTGTAAATGCTTCGTGGCCAGGGGTATCAATAAAAGTAATCTTTTGGCCGTTGTACTCTATCTGGTAAGCACCTATAGATTGAGTAATACCGCCTTCTTCTTTATCAGCGACGTGGGTATTTCTAATTTTATCTAATAGAGTCGTTTTCCCATGATCAACGTGTCCCATAATAGTGACAACCGGTGGACGTGGAGCCAATTTGTCTTTCTCTTTTTCATAAATATCGTTCCACTTTTTGGCAAGAATAACTTCTACATCTTCTTCTTTCTCTTCTGCTTCCTCTTTTTCGATTTCAAAATTCAAAATAACGTTATAACTCATACTAATATCTTCTGCCATGGTTTTATCTAGTTTCTGACCTGGCCTCAATACTATGCCTTTCATAAACATATCTTT
>NZ_JALY01000101.1:0-15399 GCF_002924615.1 Petrotoga halophila DSM 16923
TTTTAGAGTTTTTAAAAACACTATAAAAATCTATCATCTTAGGAGGTAAAAAGTGAAAGAAATCATATTAGGAATTGTTCAAGGTCTAACGGAATTTCTACCAGTATCCAGTTCAGGACATCTGGCTATATTTTCATCCTTTATGAATATCGATACCAACGTACCATATTTCGCCCTTCTTCATTTATCCACCTTTTTTGCAGTATTGTTCTTTGTTTGGAAGGAAGTTGTCAGTTTGATCAAGGGACTCTTTAAATTGGAAAAAGAATCACTTTCTCTAATCCTTAAATTAATCATTTCTTCGATTCCAGCTGCTATTGTAGGTTTCACTTTGGAATCTTCGATTGAATCAGCCTTTTCTTCTCTTACATTGATTGGAGTTTTTTTAATGGTAACAGCCATCTTTTTATTAATCTCTGACACACTAAAAGGCAAAAAGAGTTTAGCAGAGATAACCTATGTTGATGCTTTGGTTATAGGTCTCATGCAAGCCCTTGCAATATTTCCGGGGATATCTAGAAGTGGGGCAACGTTGTTCGGTGCTCTTTTAATGAAAACAAAAAGGGAAGATGCACTGAAATATTCCTTTTTGATGAGCCTCCCTGTAACCTTTGGGGCAGGTATTTTTGAAATAAATAAGGTAACTTTTTCTCCTTCGGTAATTTTTGGAAGTTTGTTTGCGTTCTTGTTTGGCTTATTGGGATTGTATCTACTGAAAAAAACGGTACTGGTTGGAAAATTAAAGTATTTTTCATATTACTGTTTTGCTATCGGCCTCATAGCCATTATTATTTAGGAGCTAAAACTTTGTTTAAGTATTCTCATAAAATATTTGATATAATATTTGAGAGAACCTCAATAAAGTAGCAGGGAGTTTATGGTTTGAGAAAACAAGAAAGGCTAAAAAAAATACTTAACATTCTTTCTACAAGTAAATATTCAATACCAGGGCAACAACTTGCTGAAAGATTTGGTGTAACAAGGCAAGTAATAGTAAAAGATATTGCTATTCTGAAAGCCCAAGGTTATGATATACAATCTTCACCAAAAGGTTATTCAATGAATAAGAACAATAAATTGATTAAACTGATTGCTGTTAAACACACCCCGGAACAAATTGAAGATGAATTAAAAGCCATTGTAAACTGTGGTGGTAGAGTAATTGACGTTTCGGTAGAGCATCCTGTATATGGAGAATTAAGTGGTAGAATTGATGTAGATTCCATCGAAGAAGTAGAAACCTTTATAGCAAAATTAAAAACTTCTAAACCTTTATCAATAATAAACAATGGAGTTCATTTACACAGGATTGAAGTAGAAAACGAGGATCAATTTAACTGCATAAAAAGAGAACTAAAAAAGCGAAAAATTTTGTTAGACTAACCAAGTTTTTGAGATTCCAAAGAAAGTAAAGACCTAAAAGTGAGGGATGAAAAAAATGAAAAAAAGCATTTTAGCAACTCTCATTATCCTACTGTTTTCATTTAGCCTATTTGCTGCAGTTGAAGATACTATTAAAGACGCACGTTTCGCTGTTGAGGAGTTATTATCAAAACCAGATAGCGGAGCTTTTGTTCAATTAGTAGAAATGTCAGAAGGCTTAGTAATTTTTCCTACATTTTATAAATTGGGTTATGTGGTTGGTGGACAGTATGGTGAAGGCATTGTATTAAGAAAAGATAGTGAAACAGGAAAATGGTACGGACCATCATTTGTAAATATATATGGATTAAGCTGGGGAGCACAAATAGGAGTACAATCCGCAGCGTTAATTTTAGTTGTAATGAATGAAAAAGGAATGGAAGGGTTCATGGGAAACAACTTTACCTTAGGAGGTTCAGTCGGTATTTCTGCTGGACCATTGGGTAGACAGCTTTCTGCAGATTTAGATTATAAATTACAAGCATCCATATATTCTTATTCTATTGCAAAGGGTTTCTACGCTGGAGTTTCTGTTGAAGGGGCTTATATAAGAGCAGATGATAATGCCAATGAGGATTATTATAACGAATCTCTTTCACCTGAGCAAATTTTAAAAGAAAAAGAAGTCGATAACGAAGCAAAACAGATAGTAGAACTATTAGAAAAAGCGATATTAGAAAAGCAATTAAAAGAGAAAGAAACAACTTAAAAAGGATGCTATTACAGTTTTTGAGATTCTAAAAACAATAATAAAAATTCAATAAAAGGAGGAAACAAATTATGCCTTACGTAAACACAAAAGATATTTTAGAAAAGGCGAATAAAGAGTACTATGCTGTTGCAGCTTTTAACATTAACAATCTCGAGTTTCTTCAAGCTATTGTCGAAGGAGGGATAGAGAAAAAATCTCCCCTGATAATCGAAACAAGTGAAGGAGCAATGAAGTATGCTGGTATGGGTGATCCTTTGAGAGGAGCAAGCCTGTTTGTAAAAATGGTTAGAGAGTTTGCAGATTCTTTAGATATACCAATCGCTCTGCATTTAGACCACGGGAAGAATTTTAAATATATAATATCCGCAATAAAAGCTGGTTATTCATCTGTAATGATAGATGCATCGGATAAACCATTGGAAGAAAATATAAAAACTACGAAAGATATTGTAAGAATAGCCCATGCAGCGGGTGTTTCAGTGGAAGCAGAATTAGGAAAGTTAGCTGGAATAGAAGACAACGTTGCTTCATCTGAATCAGTCCTAGTTAATCCCGATGAGGCGAAATATTTTGTAGAGGAAACCCAAGTTGATTTTCTAGCTCCAGCCATTGGTACTTCCCACGGGGCATTTAAGTTTAAAGGAGAAGCTAAATTAGACTTTGATAGATTGAAAAAAGTTAAAGAATTGACAAAAATGCCTTTGGTACTACACGGTGCTTCAAGTGTTGTGCAAGAAATGGTCGAAATAGCTGAAAATTATGGAGCTGATTTTGGAGGATCAAAAGGTGTGCCTTCAGATATTTTGAAAGAAACCGTTCGACTAGGTATAAATAAAGTAAATACTGATACTGACCTTAGAATGGCTTTTGTTGCAGGATTAAGAGAATTCTTGCAGAACAATCCCAAAGAGTTTGATCCTAGAAAATACATGGGAACGGCAAAAACCTACGTGAAAAAAGTTGTTTCTGATAGATTGGAGCTTTTAGGTTCTGCTAATAAAGCTTAACTCAAAGTACAGCCATGGCTTCCATGGTTGTACTTTTTTAATTTTATCCAATCAAGAGTCACCAAGATTGTGAAAAAAAGATTTTGATTTTAAAAGGAGCGCTAATATTAATTTTTAGAATTTCTAGCATAGGAGGATTTCGAATGAAAATACTAGTGATCAACTCCGGAAGTTCATCCTTAAAATATCAAATATTGGAAATGGAAAACGAAAGTTGTCTAGTTAAAGGGTTGGTTGAAAGAATAGGGGAACAAGAATCGGATATTGAACAAGAAAGTAAAGGAAAAGAGTACAAAAACATAACCAAGATAAAAGACCATGAAGAAGCCTTGAAAAAAGTTATGGAATTGATAATTGATCCTGAATATGGATGTTTGAGAGAATTAAGTGAGATAGATGCGGTTGGGCACAGGGTAGTACATGGAGGAGAAAAGTTTTTCTCTTCCGTACTGATAGATGAAGAAGTTATTAAAGCTATAGAAGATAACGCTGAACTTGCTCCTTTACATAATCCTCCCAATTTGATGGGCATAAAAGCTGCTAAAAAATTATTACCCAAAGTACCCCAAGTAGCGGTATTTGATACATCATTTCATCATTCGATGCCAGAGAAGGCGTACATGTATGGATTACCTTACGAACTTTATCAAAAGTACAAGATAAGGCGGTACGGATTCCATGGAACCAGTCACAGGTACGTATCTAAAAAAGCCTCTGAGATATTAAAAAAAGATATGAAGGAATTAAAGATGATAACGGCACATTTGGGTAACGGTGCATCTTTAGCTGCGATTGACAGAGGAAAAGTGATCGATACATCGATGGGGTTCACACCTTTGGAAGGATTGATAATGGGAACAAGAAGCGGAGATATAGATCCAGGCATCGTTCTTTTCCTTACAAGAAAAGGTTACAGCGTAGATGAAGCGGACGATTTGTTGAACAAAAGAAGTGGTGTTTATGGTTTAAGTGAAATGAGCAACGACATGAGAGATATCCGAAAAGGAATAGAAAATGGGGATAAAAAGGCAAAGTTAGCATATGATGTGTATGTATATCGTTTAGCAAAATACATTGGAAGTTATATAACCGTACTAAAAGGATTAGATGCGTTGGTATTCACAGCAGGGGTGGGAGAAAATGACGAACATGTAAGAATGGATGTCTGTAATTATTTAGACTTCTTTGGAGTTAAAATTGATAAAGAAAAAAATACTTTGTTGAATAGAAAAGAAGGAATTATCTCAACTTCAGACTCCGATGTGGAGATTTTAATAGTAAAAACTGATGAGGAATTAATGATAGCTCAGGATACAAAAAGAATAGTGGAAGAATCGAACAACAAATAGTAATGCCTGTTTAAAGGGCATTACTATTGTCTCTATAACTTTTTGCCAGATTATAGTATTCTTTGGCGTGTTCTTTAATTTGCTCAAATTCTTCGTCAGTTAATTTTCTTATGACCTTTGCCGGAACACCTAAGGCCAAACTCTTTGGAGGAATTATTTTGTTTTCTGTTACCAAAGCTCCAGCTCCTATAAGACATCCTTCACCTATCTTTGCACCATTTAATATAGTTGCTCCCATACCTATGAGACAATTATCAGAGATTTCACAGCCGTGTATAATAGCGTTGTGTCCAATAGTAACGTAACTGCTAATTATAGTTGGATATTCGGTGTCGATATGAACTACTGAGTTATCTTGTACGTTTGTGAATTCCCCAATGGTTATAGAACCAATATCTGCTCTCAATGTGGCATTGTACCAAATACTCGCTCCTTTAGCGATCTTTACATCTCCAATAATTTGACAACCAGGTGCTAAAAAAACATCTTCTTCAACAACAGGATATTTACCTTTATACTCATGAAGCATAATTTCACCTCTTTAATTTAGCTAAAGTTTTTGTGATATAATTATTATACATCAAAAAAGTAGAGAATAAAAAAACCGGATCCACGATGGATCCGGCAAGAATGTCTGGGTTTATCTCAGGGGGATAGGGGGATCTTTCTTTTTTCACTAATATTATAATATAGAATTTGTTAAACTTCAAGGTATATGAGTTACTATTAGATTTAGAACAGTTAAAGATTTGTATACTATTATTAAGCCAAAAAAGGAGGTCTTTCTTTTGAATAAAGTCTATGATTTTCACACACACACAATTTTGAGTGATGGAGAATTAATTTGCAGCGAGCAAATAAGACATGCACAAATTCATGGTTATGCAGCTATTGCAATATCTGATCATGTGGATGAGTCCAACATAGATTTTGTTTTAAGCAGTTTGAATAAATTTGTTGATAATGAAAGTAGTTACTTTGAAGGGATCAAGATTTTGAAAGGGGTCGAAATTACCCACGTTCCTCCCTTACTTATAGATGAACTTGCAAAACATGCAAAAGAAAACGGAGCTGATATTGTATTGGTTCACGGAGAAACTATAGTCGAGCCAGTTTTCAAAAAAACTAACTATTACGCTGTAACATCAAAGTATGTGGATATTTTAGCTCACCCTGGTTTAATTACCGAGGAAGAAGTTGCCCTGGCTGCCAGTAACGGAGTTTTTTTGGAATTAAGTGCCAGGAAAGGCCATAGTTTATCCAATGGGCATGTAGCAAAATTGGCTCAAAAATATGATGCAAAATTACTTGTAAATAGTGATTCTCACGGACCAGACGATTTTTTAGACTATGATTTTAGTTTGAAAGTGTCTATATCAGCTGGTTTAAGCATAGAAAAGGCAAAAAAGGTTGTAGAAAAAAATCCATTGGAATTATTGTAAATAACATTTTTAATGGAAGATTTACCAAAAATTTTTATTTCTTTATGTATTTTTAGAACCAAATCATATTGTTGGTGTCTAAATAAATAGTTTCATTGGGAGACTTTCTAACTTCAAGGGTGTCGTTTCTTTATGAAAGGAGGGAATTATGTGAGCAACAAAAGAATAAGTGAGAAAGAAGAGAAAAAAATAATGAAAAAAATAGAAAATATAGATTTTGAAGAAGCTGAAAAAGACGGGGAGACTCTCAAAGTAAAAGTAAAAAAGCCCAAGAAAAAAGTAAAATCAGTAGATACTTTCATTTCATTATTAATAAATAAGGCAAAGAAGAAAGGCAATAAGTTATCTTATTCCGATATTGATCATGCGATCCCTACAGATGTAGCAGACGAAATAGATAGTGATTACATTGAAAAGATTTACGACGCTTTGGAATCAGAAGGAATAGAAATTTTAGAAGAAGAAGTAGAAGAAGAAGAGAAAGATGCATTAAATGAAATAGAATGTGAAAATGAAGAGGTTGAAGAATTATTTTCAGATACAGAGCTTAAAATGTACGACAATATCTCCTTAGGTGATCCTATAAAAATATATCTCAAAGAAATAAGCAAAGTTGAGCTTTTAAGTCCTTCTAGAGAAAGACAACTAGCTAGACGAGCCCAAAGGGGTGATCAAAAGGCTAGAGACGAATTGATAAAGGCAAATTTAAGGTTAGTTATTAGTATTGCGAAAAGATACACAGGTAGAGGATTGACTTTTTTAGATTTGATCCAAGAAGGAAATATCGGATTGATAAAGGCTGTAGACAAATTTGACTGGAGAAAAGGTTTTAAGTTCTCAACTTATGCAACATGGTGGATTAGACAAGCAATCACCAGATCCATAGCTGATCAAGCAAGAACGATTAGAATTCCAGTTCATTTAGTCGAAACTATAAATAGAATGAACAAAGTCATCAGAGAGTATTTACAAGAAAATGGGGATTACCCTTCAGCAAAAGAACTTGCAGAAATTTTAGATAAGCCAGAAGATAAAATTAATGAAATCCTAATGAGTGCAAAAGATGTACTTTCTTTAAATTCACCTATATCTAGCGGTAATGGTGACGATGAAGAATCTGAAACAGGAGATTTTATTAGTACCGATGAAACAACCCCAGAAGAAGAAGCTCAAAAAATGATTATGAAAGAAAGATTAGAGGAAGTTCTTGACACTTTAAATTCTAAAGAAGCTTTGGTTTTGAAAATGAGGTATGGATTCTTAGATGGTAAACAGAAGACCTTAGAAGAAGTTGGACAGTTCTTCAACGTTACAAGGGAAAGAATAAGGCAGATAGAAACTAAGGCGTTGAGAAAATTGAGACATCCAAACAGAGTAGCACAATTAAAAGATATTGTAGAAAGTTAATTAAAAAGCCGCCTCGTCGAGGCGGTTTTTTAATTTCTACTTGTTTCCACCATTATACATTTAATGAAAGAATACTCTACGTTTGGTAAGTTTTTTAAGTATTCTTCGATTTCGTCTGATTCTGCACCAGGTTGAAACCAAAATCTTCTAAATCCTTCTTCGTATGCTTCTTTAACAGCTGTTATTCCATTTTTTGGGGGAACAACAAAAACAATTAAATCTATCTCACCTTTAGGCAGATCTTTTACAGAAGCATATGTTTCTATTCCTTCAATTTCGTCATACTTTGGATTAATAGGATAAAGTTTGTAACCTTTATCTTTTAAATTTTTCAACACTTTATATCCGTATTTTTCTTTATTGGTGGTTGCTCCAATTATAGCAATATTTCTCACATTTTTTAGGTCTATCAAAACAAGTCCTCCTCAGTTTTTAAGCTTACATTTTCTCCCCATTAAGTGCGTCATCCAACGTATGCCAAGCAAGGGTGAAGCATTTAGTTCTCATAGGAAATTTGGAGATATCAGAAAAAATTTCAATTCCATCTACTAATTCTTTATCGAATTCTTTGCCTTGTGACATCTTAATAATTTCTTGCAAAATTTTATTTGCCTCGTCTACTGTTTTTCCTTCAAGGTATTCACACATCATCGATGCACTTGCCTGACTTATAATACAGCCATGCCCTGTGAAAGTAACTTCTTTTATTATATTATCTTCTACTTTTAAATAAAGGGTTATCTCGTCTCCACAAGATAAATTTTTCCCTTCAGCTTTCTTAGCGTTTTGTATCTCTTTTTTGTACCTCTCATTTTTTGCATAATCCAATATTATATCAGAGTAAAGTTCTTCTAATCCTATTTTAACCACTCCCAAACCTTTTTTAATCCTTCACATAATTTATCAACATCTTCTTCTTCGTTATACAAATAGAAGCTTACCCTGCACGTGGCGGTTGTACCAAACTCTTTCATCAATGGCTGCGCACAATGATGACCGCTTCTAATTGCTACTCCAGTTAAATCGTTCAACAAGTGAGCTACATCGTGTGGATGAACACCTTTCATATCGAAGGATATTATTGACTGTTGCGTTTCTTCTTGAGGGCCGAATATTTCTAAAAAATCTAACTCTTTTAATTTTTTGAGGGCATACGAGGTAATTTGTTTATCATGTTCTTGAATATTATCCATGCCGATACTTTCAAGTATTTCTATGGATTTAGCCAATCCTACCGCTCCATCAACGTTTGGAGTTCCCGCTTCAAATTTGTAAGGTAATACGTTAAAAGTAGTCCCCTCGGTAGATACTTTGTCGATCATTTCTCCCCCGAACAAAAAAGGAGTCATCATATTTAAATATTTTCTTTTACCATACAAAACACCTATTCCTGTCGGTCCAAGCATCTTATGACCGGAAAAGGCTAGAAAGTCACAATCCATATTCTTCACATCGATAGGCATGTGTGGTACAGCTTGGGCACCGTCCACAACAATAATTATATCTTGTCTAATATTTCTAAGCTGTTTTACTAAAGTATTAACTGGGATAAGTTGACCGGTTACATTTGACAAAGCGGTAATACTTACTAACTTAGTTTTGTTGGTAACATGCTTAAGAAAATCAGATAAATCAAAAATTCCATTTTTTGCGGAATAATACTTTATCTTTAAATTAAAAATTTGGGCTATCTGCTGCCAAGGAACAAAGTTTGCATGATGTTCTATTGTAGATATCAAAATTTCGTCATCAGATTGCAAAATATTTGAAACTGCAACGGAATATGCTATAAGATTAAGAGATTCAGTCGCACCTTTTGTGAAAATAACTTCTTCTGGATCAGCGTTTATGAAATTTGCAACTTTACTTCTTGCATCTTCATAATACTGAGTGGCTTCAGCTGCTAAGGTGTGTGTTGATCTGTGGACGTTGGCATGATGGTGGAGGCTGTATTCATTTACAGCATCCATAACTTCTTTCGGCCTTAACGTGGTGGCAGCATTATCAAGATAGATCAATTTATGCCCTTTTATTTTTCTTTTTAAAGCTGGAAATATCTCCTCATATTCTTTGGAAGATAACATCTTTTACCTCCTGACTCGCCTCTTCATCAAAAACTTTAATTCTATCTATGGCAGATTCAAACAAACCTGAAGAAATTAACTTTTTTGCTTCTTCCAACGAGAATCCACGAGTCATCAGATAATATAATTTTTCCTTTTCAATAGTACCTACTGTAGCAGCATGTGCGGCATTTACCTCGTTTTCATCCACCAACAAACTGGGAAGCGCTTCGGCTTTGGCTTTTTCAGAAAGGGTTAAAGTGTACTCTGATTCGGATGCATTAGCCTCTTTGGCACCCTTTTTCAAATCCAAGAAACCCCTGAATATCGCCTTTGCTTTGTCTTTTATAACGCCTTTGGCATTGATTATCCCAGTTGTTTCCGGCGAATAGAACCTCATTAAATAAAGCATATCAATAACGTTATCCTTATCTCCCAAAAAATAAGGGAACAAATGAGCCTGTGCGCCTTCTCCTGCAAGTCTAAACACAATATGAGGTGAGGAAATTCTTCCACCAATATTTATATCTATGACTTCAACTTTTCCATTTTTCTGCACTTCAATAAGTGTGTTATCAACGTTTAAACTGTCATTGTTACATAAGTTTATATTTATCAGTTCTAAAGAAGCATTTTCTTTCACAATTATTCTATTTGAAGTCGTTCTAAATAACTTTTCGTTTTTGCTGGGCATTAAATACCTAATAACTGTGGCTTTAGAGAATGGGCTTATGTTATAAACTGAGGTCTCGTATATTGGGAACTTCCAGTCATACGTCAAAGTAATCGGTTCTCTTTCTTCTCCTTCGTTGGTTTTTAGATAAAAACCAGTATTAGAAAACGCTTCAGCCATCAATAAAAACTTCCTATGAGCACCTTCAAAGTCGTATTTGGCTAAAATTTCTATTCCATCCTGGTCGATTCCATTCAAACCTAATATCTTCCCTGTTGTGCTAACAGGGACAAAAGAAACGTATTTATCTGGTTCATACCCATTTAATTTAGCCCTTTTCCATTTAGGGAAACCCCAATTTTTGTAAGCTTCGTATCTATAATTTTTGAAAGTTTTTAACAATTCATTAGAAATCTGTTCCAAGGATGCTTGAAATTCATAATCCCCGTAATCTCTTTTTGGTGTAATTTGGGGAATTTGCCACTCAACCGCTTTTAGATCTTTATGCCTCATATCTATAGGTTTCTCAAAAATTGTCTCCATTGTTGTTCACTCCTTGATATAACGATTTCAAACAAAAAGCTTATCCTATGCTTGATTCTACTTCTAAATTTATTAATCTATTCAATTCAATTGCGTACTCTAATGGAAGCTCTTTTGCAAAAGGTTCTACAAAACCTCTAACTACCATGGCTTTAGCCTCAGCTTCACTTAATCCTCTACTCATCAAATAGTAAATCTGCTCTTCTTTGATTCTACCTATACGTGCTTCGTGTCCCACATCTGCTTCATCAGTGTAAACCTCGATAAGAGGAACCGTATCGCTTTTAGATTCGTTATCAAGCATTAAGGCTTGACAAGATACCGAAGCTTTTGCACCTTTGGCGTTTTCTCCTATCTTCAACCATCCTCTGTAAAAAGCCCAACCACCGCCAATGCTTATACTTCGTGCATCAACATTTGCGCTAGTATATGGTGCGAACATGAAAACTTTTGATCCTGAATCCATATGCTGGTTTGGCCCAGCATAAGTGATCGCCTTAGTTTCCGTTTTCGCTCCTTTGCCTTTGAGTATTGAAGATGGGTATATCATCGTTTTATGGCTCCCCAAAGATCCTGATACCCACTCCATTATACCATCTTCATCAACTATTGCTCTTTTTGTATTCAAATTGTATGTATTTTTACTCCAATTCTGAATCGTTGCGTATTTTACCCTGGCGCCTTTTTTAACATATATTTCTACCATACCTGCATGGAGGTTTGTTATTTCATAATAAGGGGCAGAACAACCTTCTATGAATGCCACCTCACTACCTTCATCGGCGACAATTATTGTATGCTCCATCTGACCCATTCCCGGGTTATTCATCCTAAAATAAGCTTGAAGAGGCAATGGAACCTTTACACCGTTTGGAATGTATAAAAATGTACCTCCACTCCACACCGCACCATGTAGAGCGGCATACTTATGGTTTGTAGGAGCAACTGCCTTCATGAAATACTCTTTAACCAAATCAGGGTATTCTTTAACGGCACTTTCCATATTTAAAAATATAACTCCCAAATTTTCAAGCTCTTTTTTTATATTTTGATAAACGATTTCAGAATCGTACTGCGCCCCAACACCGGACAAGGCCTTTTTTTCTGCCTCTGGTATTCCTAGTTTATCAAAAGTATCTTTTATTTCCGCAGGAACGTCATTCCACGATGTGGATTTTTTTGCCCTTGGCCTAATGTATGCTACGATTTTACTTACATCTAAGTCAGAAACATCAACCCCGAATCGAGGATCTCTCCATGTGTCAAATATATGTAATGATTTTAAGCGTAAGTCTCTCATCCAGGTAGGTTCTTCTTTTTGTTCGGATATTTCTTGAACTATCTTCTCGTTTAATCCTGGAATAGTTTTGTAGGCGTACGTCTCTGGATTTCTAAAATCGAATTTGCTCTGATCCACCAACAAATCTTCTATGTTAACATTTTCATTTTTTGCCATAATTTCACTCCTCGGAAATAGTTATTCCCATCTCTTGCTCCAACGTTGAGTAACCGTTTTCCTCTATCTCTTTAGCTAATTCTTCTGATCCAGTTTTAACTATCTTCCCATCTATATATATGTGGACGAAATCTGGAATAACAAAGTTCAAGATTCTTTGATAGTGTGTAATCAGTAATATGCCCATATCTTCAGTTTTTACTCTGTTAATGTTTTCTGCCACTATCCTCATTGCATCAATATCTAAACCGGAATCTATCTCATCCAATATACTCAATTTTGGTTTAAGAAATCCCATTTGTAGTATTTCACTTTTTTTCTTTTCACCACCAGAAAACCCTGTATTAATATATCTCTCCAAAAATTCTCTGTCGAGATCTAAATTTCGGGATAACTCGGATATCACTTTATTCAATTCCAATAGTGTAATTTTATCTTCTTTATGAATGTTTCTGAAAGAATTAATCAAAAATTGTCTCATTTTTATACCTTCCACCTCTTCAGGAGTCTGAAAAGACATAAACAAACCTAATTTAGCCCTTTCATCTGTAGAAAGATCTAAAAGAGAGTGCCCTTCGAATAAGATATCTCCTGAAGTAACTTGGTACCTTGGATTTCCCATGATAACATGGGCTAATGTAGATTTTCCAGACCCATTTGGACCCATTAACGCATGTATCTCACCCTTATTTATAGTTAAGTTAACGCCTTTTAATATTTCAACATCTTCATCTCTAACTTTTGCCTTTAAATCCTGTATTTCCAAAAGAGCTGACATCACTTTTCCTCCTTCTAATCCACTATCTTGTTTTTTATATATCTTACTTTTAAATTCTACCATATTAGTCAACTTTAAGTCAAGAAAATTTGTACAAAAAGAAGTACATTAAACAACTCTTAAAATTTAAAGTAGAATATCCATAATTGGTTAAATTTCAACGTATTTTAAATCCCAATGTCTAAGTCTTAAATGATCCCTCTTATTTCCTCTAAAGTTGAAATTTTTGCTTTTTTCATGTATTCTTCTATACCCTCAATGATTTCAACACAAACGTTGGGATTGATAAAATTAGCGGTACCTACTTGCACAGCCCACGCACCTGCCATTATGAATTCAATAGCATCTTTATAATCCATAATTCCGCCAAGACCTATAACAGGAACATCAACAGCTTTTGAAACTTCATACACCATTCTTAAGGCAATAGGTTTGATACAAGGTCCAGATAGACCCGCAGTTATATTATCGAAGATGGCTTTTTTCTTGCTTATATCTATCGCTAAGGCAGGAAAAGTGTTTACGAGTGATAGTGCGTCCGCTCCTGCTTCAACACAACTTTCAGCCATTTCAACTATATTTTCAGCACTTGGAGATAATTTTACCATGAGGGGCTTTTTGCAAACTTTCCTAACTTGTGTTACAACGTTGTTAGCTATTTCTGCCTTGGTACCAAAAGAAATGCCTCCTTCTTTTACGTTGGGGCAAGAAATGTTCAACTCTATCATATCTATTTCGGTTTGATTCAGTTTCTCAACAGAAATAACGTATTCTTCGATTGTATTTCCACTAACATTGGCAATTATCACCGTATCTTGACTGTTTAGGAAAGGGAGCTCTTCTTCAATAAATGCGTCTATGCCGGGATTTTGTAAGCCGATACTGTTCATTATTCCGCCTGTGGTTTCGTGAATCCGTACACCTTTATTTCCTTCTCTTTGCCTTAAAGTTAGCCCTTTGGTGGATAATCCACCTAATTTTGAGATGGGAAAGTATTCTGAAAACTCTCTACCAAAACCAAAAGTCCCAGAAGCAGCTATTACAGGATTTTTAAACTCTACCCCAGCGATGTTTACTTTGGTATCAATCATCAAAAAATACCTCCTCTCCCTTAAAAACAGGCCCCTCTTTACATACCCTTTTCATCCCAAATTTTGTCTTTATACTGCATCCCAAGCATGCCCCCATACCACAAGCCATGACACTTTCCATAGAGACAAAAACAGGAGCCTTATTCTCACATTTTTCAACTACTTTTTTCATCATGGGAGAAGGGCCACAAGTGAAAGCAACATCATATTTTTCTGGTTTAAAGATATCCGTTATGAAACCTTTTTGACCTGTAGAACCATCTTCGGTCGTTATATAGATCTTATCCACATACTTTTGTACGTAGTCCATATAATAAACTTCATTTGTGAATCCAGCACAAAAATCTATCCCTGTATTCAACTTTTTTGCCAAATAAATCATTGGAGCTATGCCTATACCACCTGAAATTAAGGCAATCTTTCCTTTCACATTCAAATTAAAACCGTTTCCCAAGGGACCTAAAACCTTTAACTTATCTTTTGGTTTTAGTTTAGATAGGTAATTTGTTCCTCGACCAACAACTTTGTACAAAAAAGTCAAAACACTTTCTTCTACATTGCATATACTAAAAGGTCTAGACAAAAGAGGATCCAGTTCCCAACTACGCAGCATATAAAACTGTCCAGGATCACCCATACTGTCGTTGGATTCTATTTGAACTTTCAACTCGAATATATCTTTTGCGATTTCAGTATTAGAGAAAATATCTACTTCCCTATACCCCTCTTTCACTATCAATATCCTCCCTCATTTCAAGTACGGCTTTTCTGGCATAATCTGCAAATCTTTGGTTCCCATCTTCGTAGTTTTTATAAGCCGTAATTATTCCCCTTGAAGAGTTGATAATGCCTCCATTATCGTTGTTTAAATAAAGAGAAACGTCTTTTCCAGTAGCCCCCTGATGACCGTATCCAGGAATCAAAAAGAACATATTTTTGTATCTATTTCTAATTTCTTTTGCTTCCTCAACATGTGTCCCACCTACAACCGCACCTATTGAACTGTAGCAACAACTTCCTCGGTACTTAGCCCCTATTTCATTGAGTCTGTCTCCGATAATGTAATAAAGATATTCATCTTTTGGAGATACTTTCAAATACTGGATATCTTTGGCTCCTGGATTCGATGTTCTTAGAAGCACGAAGACTCCTTTTTCTCCACTTTCAATGTATTTAAGGAAAGGTGTTAAGGTATCAAAACCAAGATATGGATTCAAGGTTATAAAATCAACCTCAAACTCCCCTTCAAAATGAGCTTTAGCGTACATCTCAGCGGTGGATGAAATATCTCCTCTTTTTATATCCCCGATTGTTATCTTTTTTATACTTCTTAAATATTCTATCGTTTTTTTATACCCTAAAAGACCTTTTATGCCGTATGCTTCATAAAATGCTATTTGTAATTTATAGACAGGTACTAAATCATGTGTTTTATCTATTATCTCTTTGTTGAATT